>NZ_JBELQE010000023.1:0-58406 GCF_040270385.1 Methylorubrum podarium
GGGCGGTCGTGCTGGGGCGGGGCGCGCCGGCCATCTCACGCCTCCTGCTTGCGCAGGAGCCACTGCGACAGGATCAGGAACAGCAGGGCGAAGCCCGCCAGCACCGCGAGGTTGAGTGCCAGTTCGGAGAAGGGCAGGCCCTTGGTGAAGGCGCCGGCGGTGACCGGCTGGTACCAGGCCGGCGGCAGAGACAGCCCGATCAGCCGGGCGCTGCCCGAGAGCGAGGAGACCGGGACCAGCAGACCGGAAAAGTTGACCGCCGGGATGATGGACAGGAGCGCGGTGGCGAAGACCGCCGCGACCTGGGTCTTCATGAAGGTCGAGATGAACTGCCCGAAGCCGGTGGTCGCCGCGACGTAGAACAGCGTCCCGAGCGCGAGGGCGGCGAACGAGCCCTTGACCGGCACGTCGAAGACGAGCAGCGCCACGAGCACCAGCAGGCCGAAGCTGATCATGGCGATGGCGATGTAGGGAAGCTGCTTGCCGAGCAGGAACTCGAACTTGGTGACCGGCGTCGAGCGGAAGTTGGCGATCGAGCCGGTCTCCTTCTCGCGCACCACCGCGATGGCCGACATGATGGCCGGGATCAGGATAAGCAGCAGCATCATCACGCTCGGCACCATGGCGTTGACGCTGCGGAACGCCTGGTTGTAGCGGAAGCGCGTCTCGACGCTCACCCGCGTCGCGGAGGGGTCGGCGCCCAGGCGCTCGACGGCCAGTTGGTGGGCGTACTGGTTCGCCAGACCCGTGACGTAGCCCCGGCTGGTCTCGGCCCGGAACGGCATCGCGCCGTCGAGCCAGACCGCGACTTCGGGTGCGCGCCCCGATCGCAGATCGCGGCCGAAGCGGGGCGGGATCTCCAGGGCGATCTGCACGCTGCCGTTGCGGAAGCGCCGGTCGAGCTCCGCCGCCGAGCGGATGGGCGGCTGCTCGCTGAAGTAGCGCGAACTGGTGAAGGCATCGACGAGCTGGCGGCTCTCCGGGGTGTTGTCCTGGTCGAAGGCCGAGAAGCGCAGGTTCTCCACGTCGAACGAGATGCCGTAGCCAAAGGCGATCATCAGCAGGAGGGGGCCGAGGAAGGCGAAGGCGATCCGGATGGGATCGCGCAGCAGCTCCATCGTCTCGCGCCGGGCATAGGCCCAGAGGCGGCGGGGATCGAAGCGGTGACGCGGCGCTGCGGCGCGGTGAGGGGCCGCGGCGGGTGCGGCCGGCGCCTGCTCCGCGGGCGCCTTTCCCGCCGCCGTCTCTTCCGCCAACTTGGGGTCGAGGCCGGCGGCCTCGGCGAGATAGTCGATGAAGCACGTCTCCAGCGAGGCGCTGCCGCGATCCCGCACCAGCTCGGCCGGGGTGCCGACGGCGAGGACCCGGCCGGCATGCATGAGCGAGATGCGGTCGCAGCGCTCCGCCTCGTTCATGAAATGGGTCGAGAGGAAGATCGTGACGCCCTCGTCCCGCGAGAGGTCGATCAGCGTCCGCCAGAAGGCGTCGCGGGCGATCGGATCGACGCCCGAGGTCGGCTCGTCGAGGATCAGCATCGCCGGCCGGTGCAGCACGGCGACCGCGAGCTGAAGGCGCTGCTTGATCCCGAGGGGCAGGCTGTCGGGCCGCGCGTGCTTGACCGGTTCGAGCTCGTAGCGGTCGAGCAGCTCCCGGATCCGCACCGGGCGGTCGCGCGGGGGCAGGTGGTAGAGCTGGGCGTGCAGTTCGAGGTTCTGCAGCACCGTCAGCTCGCTGTAGAGCGAGAAGGCCTGCGACATGTAGCCGACGTTGCGGCGCGTCTCCATGTCGTTGTCGCCGACGGGGCGGCCGAACAGCTTGGCGCTTCCCTCCGAGACCGGAAGGAGGCCGGTGAGCATCTTCATGGTGGTCGATTTCCCGCAGCCGTTCGAGCCGAGGAAGCCGAAGATCTCGCCGCGGGCGATGCGGAAGCTGACGTCGTCGACCGCGGTGAAGCTGCCGAAGCGTCGGGTCAGGTGCTCGGCCTCGATCGCCGGCACCGCGTCGAGCCGGGGCGGCCGCGGCCGCAGCACCACGGGGCGGTGCTGCGCCTGCTTCTCCGGCGGGAGGAGCGCGATGAAGGCGGCCTCCATGTCGGGCTTGGCCGTCCGCGCCAGCAGGTCGGCGGGGCTGCCCTCCGCGATGACGCGGCCGTCGTCCATGGCGACCAGACGTTCGAAGCGCGAGGCCTCGTCCATGTAGGCGGTGGCGACGACGACACTCATGCCGGGCCGCCCGGCCCGGATCGATCCGATCAGCTCCCAGAACTGCCCGCGCGAGAGGGGGTCCACGCCCGTGGTCGGTTCGTCGAGGATCAGGAGGTCGGGGTCGTGGATGAGCGCGCAGCACAGGCTGAGCTTCTGCTTCATGCCACCGGAGAGCTTGCCCGCCGGCCGTCCCTCGAACGGGTCGAGGCCGGTGGCGGTCAGCAGGTCGGTGATGCGGCGGCGGCGCTCCGACGCCCCCTGGCCGAACAGGCGGCCGTGGAAGTCGATGTTCTCGAAGACGCTCAGCGTCGGGTAGAGGTTGCGGCCGAGCCCCTGGGGCATGTAGGCGATCCGCGCGCCCTCTCGCGTGCGGTGGCGGCGCTGCGCCATGTCGCCCCCGAGCACCGTCACGCGGCCGCGCTGGATCCGGCGCACCCCCGCGATCAGCGCCAGCAGCGTCGACTTGCCGACGCCGTCCGGGCCGATCACCCCCACCATGCGCCCGGCCGGCAGCGCCAGCGACACGTCGTCGAGCGCGACCGTCCGGCCGTAGCGATGCGAGACCTGCTCCAGCCTCGCGACGGCGGCCCCCCCGCTCATGGCAGCTTCACGGCGAGGTCGGCGGGCCAGGCGACCTTGGGATCGGTGCGGACGAAGCCCATGCCGCGCACGCCCGTCTTCACCCGCCGATGGTATTTCTTCAGGATCTTCGGATCGATCTGCAGCTTGATCCGGAAGGTCAGCTTCTCGCGCTCCTCCTCGGTCTCGACGCTTTTGGGCGTGAACTGCGCCTCGGAGGCGACGAAGCTGATCGTCGCCGGGACGACGTATTGCGGCACCGGATCGAGGACGATGCGGGCCTCGTCGTTCAGCGCCAGCGGCCCGGCCTGCGCGGCCGGCAGGTAGATCGTCATGTAGACGTCGGCGAGGTCGAGCAGCGTCAGGATGCGGGTGCCGGCGCCCACCACCTCGCCCTCGCGCGCGAGCCGGTACTGCACCCGCCCGTCGCGGGGCGCCCGCAGGACGAGATCGACCAGGACGGCCTGGAGCCGCTGGACGTCGGCCTCGGCGCTCTGCACGGCGAACGTCGCCTGCTCCTCCTGCGCCTTGGCGGCGTCGAGGCCGGCCTTCGCCGCCTCCGCCTTGGCCTTGCGCTGATCGAAGATCTGCCGGGTCATGAAGCCCTTGCCGACGAGCTCCTTGCCGCGCGCGAAGTCGGCGTCGGCGAAGGTGAGGTCGCTGTTGCGCTGGGCGATAAGGGCCACGGCCTCCGCGAGGCTCTTCTTGGCCCGCAGCACCTGGGCCTGGGCGCCGCGCAGCTGCGCCTCGGTCTCGGGCGAGGCGATCGTGGCGACGACCTGACCCGCGCTCACCTCGTCGCCTTCCCTGACAAGCAATTGCGCGATCCGGCCCGCATATTTCGCCGCGACATCGACCTGCGTCGCCTCGATGCGGCCGTTCGACTTGGCGATGCCGTCGGGCATCCGCTGGCCGCGCAGCCGGTCGATCAGCTGCTTCAGGCGCGACTGCGCCAGGGACGGCGGCGGCACGGCGACGGCGAGACCGGTGGCGAGCAGGATCGCGAGCAGGGCGCCGCGCGATGTCGGGCCGGACGTCGTCCGCTTCATGCGGCGGCTCCCGGCGCCGTTCTCCCCAATAGACGCATCGTGTGTCTCGCGATCATCCGCTCTTCGTCGGTCGGGACGATCCAGATCTGCGCCCGGCTCCCCTCCGCATCGAGTCTTGCGGCGCCGGAGCGGTTGGCGTCATTGCTCAGGATCAAACCCGCCCAGCCCAATTCCGCGATGATGCGGCGGCGGATCTCGGGCGCGTTCTCGCCGATCCCGGCAGTGAAGACGAAGGCGTCGAGGCCGCCGAGCGTCACGGCCAAAGCGGCCGTGGCCTGGGCCACCCGCCGGCAGAAGTAGGCGACGGCCATGGCGGCTTCCGGCCGGTCGCTCGCCAGCAGAGTCCGCACGTCGTTGCTGAGGCCCGACAGGCCGAGCAATCCGCTCTCGCGATAGAGCATGTGGCCGATTTCGGCCGGCGTCATGCCCTTGTGCTCGATCAGGTGCAGCACGACGCCGGGATCGAGGGCGCCGCAGCGCGTGCCCATCGGCAGGCCGTCGAGCGCCGTGAAGCTCATGGTGGTTTCCTGGCTCCGCCCCGCCTTCAGGGCGCAGAGCGAGGCGCCGGAGCCGAGATGGGCCACCACCACCCGCCCGTCCGCCGTCCCGGGCGCCAGATCCCGCAGGCGCCCGGCGACGTATTCGAAGGACAGGCCGTGGAAGCCGTAGCGCCGCACGCCCTCGCCGTGGAGGAAGCGGGGCAGGGCGAAGCGGTCGGCCAGTTCCGGATGGCCGCGGTGGAAGGCGGTGTCGAAACAGGCGACCTGCGGCAGGTCGGGCCGTCGCTGCCGCAGCACCCGGATCGGATCGAGGTTGCCGAGCTGGTGCAGGGGCGCCAGCGGAATGAAGGTTTCGAGCCTCCGCAGCACCGCATCGTCGACGAGCACCGGCTCCGCGAAATCGGGCCCGCCATGGACGACCCGGTGACCGACCGCAATGATCGATTCCGCGCTGCCGTGACGGCTGAACCAGTCGGCGAGCTGGTGCTGCGCGGCCGAGGCGTCGGCGATCTCGCCGGGCTCGAAGCGGCGCTCCTCCAGGACCGCACCGTTCCCGTCCGTCACGCTCAGCAGGGGCGCGCTGCCGATGCCGCTCATCCCCCCGCTCAGGAGGGGTACGAGATCCGCGTCGTCGATGGCGTACAGCTTGACCTTGATGGACGAGCTGCCCGCATTCACGACCAGGATGCCGTCGCTCATCTCAGCCCCGCGCCGGAGCCGCCTCGCGAGACGGCCGATCCCCGGCCGGCCCCGTCGTCACTGCCATGCCGGCGATGCGTCCGGATCCCTCTGACGGTGCGAGGCGAAACCCCATCGGATCTGCTCCTTCCATCCTTCGCAGGCTCGGCCAGCCGTGACGGTGTGGGCCGAAGCCTCCCGAAGATTCCAATAGTTTCGATGATGAAACAAATGAGATGCTTTCGGCAGAGGCGTCCCTGAGGGTGTATGAGAGACAAATATGACGATTATCTCATAACAAATGCTATAAGATAGACGAATTTGATTCAAGCAATCAGAATGTTCGATCGTCAACACGTGTTGACACCGTCTGGTTGCGTCGATTGTATGGATCATCGATCGAAAGCATCCCCGATCATCCCCGGTGCCGGTATCGGCTCTGCTCAGGTTGCATCTTCGCAGGCGCGCCGGCTCCGCCCCTCGATCGTGGTGGGCTGCCCGGTCCCGGGATGGAGCGAGTGGACGACCGATGCTGCGCCCGCGCCTGAATCCGCCCACCGACATCTTCCCTCCGAACCCGTGGGCCATCGAGGCCGTCCGCTACGACGGCGCGCTGGCGCGGGACTTCACCGGGCAGGCGGAGACGATGTTCGCCCTCTCGAACGGCTATCTCGGCATGCGCGGGATCACCGACGAGGGCGTGCCGGTCCGGGAGGCGGGCACCTATCTCAATGGCTTCTACGAGCACCGCCCGATCTCGTACGGCGAGCGCGCCTACGGCTTTCCCACGGTTGGCCAGAGTATCCTGAACTGCCCCGACGGGACGGTCATGTCCCTCTCCGTCGATGACGAACCCTTCACCCTCCCGGAAGCCGAGATCCTATCCTATCGGCGCGCCCTCGATTTCCGGACCGGAACCCTGGAGCGGGACGTCACCTGGGCGACGCCGGCGGGCAAGCGCCTGCGCCTGCGGACGCTTCGCCTCGTCTCGCTCGCCCACCGCCACCTCGCCGCGCTCGCCTACGAACTGACGGCGGAGGAGGCCGAGGCGGAGGTGGTGATCGCCTCCGCGCTGCGGAACGACCAGCCGCTCGCCGCCGACACCAGCGACCCGCGCCTGGCGGAAGGGTTCGTCGGCCGCGTCCTGCATCCCACGGGGACCCGAGCGGAGGCGCTGCGCGCGATCCTCAGCTATCGCACCGCGAGTTCAGGTTTGGTGCTCGGCTGCGGCATGGACCACGTCGTCGCGGCCGATGGCCCGTTCGCGGTCCAGGCGAGCGTCGGCGACGACCTCGCCCGCGTCGTCTTCCGCGCCACCCTCGCGCCGGGGCGGGGGATCCGCATCCACAAATACCTGAGCTATCACTATTCCGCCGGCGCGGCGCCCGAGGCGATCCGGTCGCAGGTGGGATGGACGCTCGACCGCGCGGTCGAGAGCGGATTCGCGTCGATCCGCGCCCGCCAGCACGCCGACGTCGCCCGCTTCTGGGAGCGCGCCGACGTCGCGGTGGAGGCCGAGAACCCGCGGATCCAGCAGGCGGTCCGCTGGAACCTGTTCCAGTTGATGCAGGCCTCGGAGCGGGCGGAGGGCCACGGCATCGCCGCCCGCGGGCTGACCGGCCGGACCTACGAGGGCCACTATTTCTGGGACACCGAGATCTACGTCCTGCCGTTCCTGATCTACACCAACCCGCCGATGGCGCGCAGCCTCCTCAAGGTGCGCTACGACATGCTCGACAGCGCCCGCGACCGGGCACGCGAACTCGGCCATCGCGGCGCGATGTTTCCCTGGCGCACGATCAACGGGCGGGAAGCCTCGGCCTACTACGCCGCGGGGACGGCGCAGTACCACATCAACGCCGACATCGCCTTCGCCCTGCGCCAGTACGTCGAGGTCAGCGGCGACGCGGATTTCCTGTGCCGCTACGGCGCCGAGATCCTGGTCGAGACCGCGCGCCTCTGGTGCGATCTCGGCTTCTTCTCGGAACGCATGGGCGGCCGCTTCTGCATCCACGGCGTGACCGGGCCGGACGAATACACGGCCATCGTCAACAACAACTGCTACACGAACCTGATGGCGCGGGAGAACCTGCGTTACGCCGCCGAGACCGTGCGGAGGCTGGAGCGCAACGACCCCGACAGCTTCGCGACGCTCGTGCGCCGCACCGGCCTCGAGCCGGACGAGGCCGAAGCCTGGGATCAGGCGGCCGGGCGGATGTACCTGCCCTACGACGAGCGGCTGAAGGTGCATCCCCAGGACGACGCCTTCCTCGATCTGGAGCGGTGGGATTTCGCCGGCACGCCGGAGGATCGCTACCCGCTCCTGCTGCACTACCACCCGCTGAACCTCTACCGTTCGCAGGTGATCAAGCAGGCCGACATGGTGCTCGCGATGTTCCTACTGAGCGAGCAGTTCACGCCCGAGGCCAAGCGGCGGAACTTCGCGTATTACGACCCGCTGACGACCCACGACTCGTCCCTGTCCGTCTGCATCCAGAGCATCGTCGCCAACGAGATCGGACTGCGCGAGAAGGCGATCCACTACTTCAACTTCGCCCTGGCGATGGACCTGTCCGATATCGGCGGGAACATGATGCACGGCGCGCACATCGCCGCCATCGGCGGCACGTGGCTCGCGCTGGTCTACGGCTTCGCGGGGATGCGCGACACGCGCGGGCGGATCAGCTTCCAACCCTGCCTGCCTGATGCCTGGAAGCGGCTGAGCTTCACCCTCCGGATCCGCGGCCGGACGATCCGGGTCGAACTCGACCACGCCGCCGCGACCTACAGGCTGGAGGCGGGCGAGGAACTGACCCTGTGGCATGCCGGGGAGCGCGTCCGCCTGACGCCGGCCGAGCCGACGGTGACGCGGGCGATCCGCCCGACCGATGGGGACGCCCATGCCTGCGAGCCCTGACGCCGTGTCGGGGGCCTTGCGCGCGGTGATCTTCGACGTCGACGGCGTGCTGGTCGATTCGCCCCACGAGCAGGCGTGGCGCGATGCGCTCGCCGACTTCGCCGATCCGACCGGCTTCACCACGGCCTTCTATCAGGCTCATGTCGCGGGCAAGCCGCGGCTGGAGGGGGCGCGGGCGACGCTGGAGCGTCTCGGCGCCGCCGGGGCGGCGACCGATGCCGCCGCCTTCGGGCGGAAGAAGCAGGCGGTGATCGACCGGCTCATCGCCGAGGACCGTTTCACGGCCTTTCCCGACGCGATCCGTCTCGCGGTGGCGCTGCGGGAGACGGCTCTGCGCACGGTGCTCGCCTCATCCTCGAAGAACGCCGACGCGATGCTGGCCCGCGTGATCCTGCCCGACGGACGAACTCTGCTGTCGCTGTTCGACGCCGACGTGAGCGGGCGCGACGTGCCGCGCGGCAAGCCCGATCCGGCCCTGTTCCGACTCGCCGCCGGGGCGGTGGAGGTCCCTCCGGCCGCGTGCCTCGTCGTCGAGGACGCGCCGGCCGGGATCAGGGCGGCGAAGGCCGGCGGAATGGCGGGGCTCGGCATCGCCCGGCTCGGCGACGCGGCCCTGCTGCGGGCGGCGGGCGCCGACCTCGTGCTCACCTCGCTCGATGACCTCGATGTGAGCGCCTTGTCGGACGGAGTGTTGCAACGACGGTCCGGGCCTGACCCGCATACCTCATCCGTTTGACCGCTTCGGTTCCGCCTCCGTCCTTGCGAGGCGAAGCCGAAGAAATCCAGGGCGCGACCTTTCCGGAGGGCTCGCGCCCTGGATCGCTTCGCCGCCGCTCGCGATGACGGGATTGGGAAAAGCTCGGGGGAGTCGAAGGCAACGAGCCGGTCCGCGACCGGCCCCGTTACGGGTTGCGCAGGGCCGGGACCGTCTTCGGCGAGCCGAGATCGTAGGTCTTGTTGCGCAGGGGGTCGAGCTTGGTTCCCTCCGAGGCGTCGAACGCCTTCGGTCGCTGCCCACCCGCGCCGTCGGTGGTCGCGCCGTCGAGCGCGAAGGTCGCGTTCGAGCCCGGCGCGTAGGCCGAGGCGCGGCCGGGCTGGCCCGCATTCGGCTCGGCGGTGTTCGGATCGACCTTGTCGACCGCGCCCGGATCGGCTTGCTGCGACTGCTGCCGGGAGCGTTCCACCTGCCGCCAGCGGGTCACGTTGCGCTGATGGCCCTCCAGCGAGTCGGCGAAGGCGTGGCCGCCGGTGCCGTCGGCGACGAAATAGAGATCCTTGGTGCGCGACGGGTTGGCGACCGCCTCCAGCGCCGCCCTGCCCGGATTGGCGATGGGACCGGGCGGAAGGCCCTCGATCACGTAGGTGTTGTAGGGGGTCGGGCGCTCGATCTCGGAGCGCAGGATGCCGCGCCCGAGGGTGCCGCGCCCGCCGACGAGGCCGTAGACGATGGTGGGATCGGATTGCAGCTTCATCCGCTTCTGCAGGCGGTTGACGAACACGCCCGCCACCCGCGGCCGCTCGTCGGCCCGGCCGGTCTCCTTCTCGACGATGGAGGCCAGCGTCACCATCTCGGCCGGCGTCTTGACGGGCACGTCGGCGCTGCGGCGCTGCCAGATCTGGTTCAGCACCTCGCGCTGCTTGGCGCGCATCAGGTTGAGGATCTGCTGGCGGGTGGCGCCGCGCTCGAACTTGTAGGTGTCGGGCAGGAGCGAGCCCTCGGGCGGCGTCTCGGCCACCTCGCCGGACAGGATGTCGTTGTCGTTGAGCCGGGCGACGATCTGCTCGGAGGTCAGGCCCTCGGGGAAGGTGATGGCGTGCTGGACCTGACGCCCGTTGGTCAGGGTCTCGATCGTGTCCTTCACGCTGGCATGGGCCTTGAACATGTACTCGCCATGCTTCAGCGGCCCCTTGCCGTTGAACCGGGCGGCCATCTCGAACAGGCTCGGATGCTCGATCACGCCCTCGCGGGCGAGGATGCTGGCGATCTCCGAGGTGCCGCTGCGGCTGGGGATCACCACGACCTTGTCGGCGGGGAGCGGTCCCGGCTCCGAGGTCTGACGGTTGAGCAGGGTGAGCCCGACGAGGGCGCCGAGCGCGAGGACGACGGCGAGGGTGAGAAACCCGCTGATGGTGGCGAGCAGGCCGCCGCGGCGGCGCTCGGGCTTCTCGGGTGGGGGAGGGGCGACGGTGGGCTTGATCGCCTCGCTCGGACTGCGCGGCGAGGGCCGGTTCGGCAGCGACGGCTCCTCGGAAGCGGGCGGCGGAGACGGCGGATCTTGTCGTCTGCGAAACATCCGGAATCCTGCTGTGGCCCTTCGCGGCGCCCCGCTCAGGGTGCCGTCCCCCGGTCGCTCGGCCGTTGCCGAGCGTTCGACGGGCGTCTCTCACAAAATCTCCGCCCGGCTGCGGACCGGGCGTTTTGCGAGGCAGTGTAAGCCGTTTTGTGGCGAAATGGCGTTGCCTGCGGCTAGGCGGCCACACACCGTCGGGCGAGGGCCGCCCTCAGGCGACCCGGCGCATCAGCAGCGAAGCGTTGGTGCCGCCGAAGCCGAAGGAGTTCGAGAGAACCGTGTCGACGCGCTTGCGCTTGGCCTCGTGCGGAACGAGGTCGATCGCGGTCTCGACCGACGGGTTGTCGAGGTTGAGCGTCGGCGGCATCACCCCGTCGCGGATCGCGAGGACGGAGAAGATCGCCTCCACCGCGCCGGCGGCGCCGAGCAAGTGGCCGATGGCCGACTTGGTCGAGGACATCGACGCCTTGGAGGCGGCGTCGCCGAGCAACCGCTCCACCGCCTTGAGTTCCAGCTCGTCGCCGAGCGGGGTCGAGGTGCCGTGGGCGTTGATGTAGTCGATCTCGGACGGATCGATCCCGGCCCGCTTCACCGCGGCCTTCATGCAGCGGTAGCCGCCGTCGCCGTCGGGCGCGGGCGAGGTGATGTGGTAGGCATCGCCCGACAGGCCGTAGCCGATCACCTCGGCGTAGATCTTGGCGCCGCGCGCCTTGGCGTGCTCGTACGCCTCCAGCACGACGATGCCGGCGCCCTCGCCCATGACGAAGCCGTCGCGGTCGCGGTCGTAGGGGCGCGACGCCTTGGCCGGCTGGTCGTTGAAGCCGGTGGAGAGCGCGCGGCAGGCGGCGAAGCCCGCGAGCGACAGCCGGTTGACCGGTGCCTCGGTGCCGCCGGCCACCATCACGTCGGCATCGCCCAGCGCGATCAGCCGCGAGGCGTCGCCGATGGCGTGCGCGCCGGTGGAGCAGGCGGTGACGACCGCGTGATTCGGGCCCTTCAGCCCGTGCTGGATCGAGACCTGGCCCGAGGCGAGGTTGATGATGCGGCCGGGGATGAAGAAGGGCGAGATGCGACGCGGCCCCTTCTCGTGGAGGGTCACCGACGCGTCGTAGATCGTGCCGATGCCGCCGATCCCGGAGCCGATCAGGACGCCGGTGGCCTCCTGGTCGGCGTCGGATTTCGGGTGCCAGTCGGCATCGTCGAGCGCCTGGCCGGCGGCGGCCATGGCGTAGACGATGAAGGGATCGACCTTGCGCTGCTCCTTCACCTCCATCCACTGATCGGGATTGAAGGTGCCGTTGGAGCCGTCACCGAAGGGCAACGTGCAGGCGATCCGGCAGGCGAGATCGTCGGTCTGGAAGGCCGTGACCGCGGAAGCTCCGCTGTCACCGGCGACGAGGCGGCTCCAGGTGTGCTCGACGTTGCCACCCAGCGGCGACACCATCCCCAGACCCGTGATCACCACCCGACGCATTGCCTGATCCCAACGATCCGCTGTCCTTGGAAGGACTCATCCGCCCCGAAGGACTCTTGGTTCAAAAACTGGTGGCGCGCGGGGTCTCGTCGACCCCGCCCGCGCGAGGACACCGCCTTAGGCGGAGTTCTTCTCCAGGAACTTGATCGCGTCGCCGACCGTCTGGATGGTCTCGGCCGCGTCGTCCGGGATCTCGACGTTGAACTCCTCCTCGAACGCCATCACCAGCTCGACGGTGTCGAGGCTGTCGGCGCCGAGATCGTCGATGAAGTTGGAGGCTTCGGTGACCTTCTCAGGCTCGACGCCCAGGTGTTCGACGACGATCTTCTTCACGCGCTCGGCGATATCGCTCATCGTTGTTGGTCCTCGTCTTCTCGATCGTGATGGTGTGTGCTTCTGACGAAAGCGCCGTGGCCGCCTTCCCGCTTCGGGGCTTCTTCTGGACGGCCGGTGTTCGATCGCGCGTGGTTTGGAAAAGCCGCAACCCGCTGAACCGTCAACTCCCCTGCACGGCTGAGCCGGGTGTTAACACAGGGTTTCCGCTCTGGCGAGGGGCGGTTCAGAAAGCGTTCATCGCCGTGGTTTTCGGGTCGAAACACGCCTTTGTGGACATTCTCAATACATCGCCATGCCGCCATTGACGTGCAGCGTCTGCCCCGTCACGTAACCCGCTTCTTCCGAGGCCAGATAGACGGCCGCCGCGCCGATCTCGGCGCCGGTGCCGAGCCGGCCCGCGGGCACGCGGGTGAGGATCGTCTCGCGCTGCTTCTCGTTCAGCGCGTCGGTCATCGCCGAGGCGATGAAGCCGGGCGCGATGCAGTTCACGGTGATCCCGCGGGTGGCGACCTCCGCCGCCAGCGCCTTGGTCATGCCGACGAGCCCGGCCTTGGCTGCCGCGTAGTTGCCCTGTCCCGGATTGCCGGTGGCGCCGACCACCGAGCCGATGCCGATGATGCGGCCATAGCGGCGCTTCATCATGCCCCGCAGGGCGGCCCGCGACAGGCGGAAGGCGGCGGTGAGGTTGACGTTGAGAACCGCCTCCCACTCCTCGTCCTTCATCCGCATGAAGAGGTTGTCGCGGGTGATGCCGGCATTGTTGATCAGGATGTCGAGTCCGCCGAGCGCCGATTCGGCCGCCGGCAGCAGCGCCTCCACCGCGTCCTTGTCGGCGAGGTTGGCCTCGACCACCGCGACGCGCTCGCCCCCGAGTTCGGCCGCCAACTCGTCGAGTACCGCGCGGCGGGTGCCGGACAGCGCCACGTGCGCCCCCTGCGCGTACAGCGCCCGGGCGATCGCTCCGCCGAGCCCGCCGGTCGCGCCGGTGACGAGGGCCTTGCGGCCGGTGAGGTCGAACATGGTGTCGGCTCTTCTGATCGTCGTGGAAATTCAGGCGTAGGCGGCGACGTCGTCGGGTGTACCGACCGCGCTCGCGGACGCATTGGGGGCGATCCGCTTGACGAGGCCGGTCAGCACCTTGCCGGCGCCGAGTTCGTGGAAGCGGTCGATGCCGGCCTCCGCCATGGCGGCGACGCTCTCGGCCCAGCGCACGGTGCCGGTGACCTGAGTCACCAGCGCGTCGCGGATGGCGTCCGGATCGGTGAGCGGGCCGGCGGTGACGTTGGCGTAGACCGGCACGACGGGCGGCTTCATCGCCACCTCGGCGAGTGCCCGGCGCATCGCCTCGGCGGCCGGCGCCATCAGGGCACAGTGGAAGGGCGCGGAGACGTTGAGGAGCACGGCGCGGCGTACGCCGCGCCCTTGCGCGAGCGCCATCGCCCGCTCGACCGCCTCCCGGTGGCCGGAGAGGACGACCTGACCCGCGCCGTTGTCGTTGGCGACGTCGCAGACCATGCCCTGCGCCGCCTCCTCCGCGATGTCGCGCGCGGTCGCGAGATCGGGCCCGAGCAGGGCGGCCATGGCGCCGACGCCCGGGGCGACCGCCCGCTGCATCGCCTCGCCGCGGATGCGCAGCAGGCGGGCGGCGTCGGAGATCGAGACGGTGCCGGCGGCGGCCAGCGCCGAGTACTCGCCGAGCGAGTGGCCGGCGACGAAGGCGGCGTCGCGGGCGAGATCGAGGCCGCGCTCGGCCTCCAGCGCGCGCAGCACCGCGAGACTCGCCGCCATCAGCGCCGGCTGCGCGTTGGCGGTCAGCGTCAGCTCCTCGGACGGGCCCTCGAACATCAGCCGGGAGAGGTTCTGGCCGAGGGCCGCGTCGACCTCCTCGAACACCTGCCGGGCGGCCGGGGACGCTTCGCTCAGCGCCTTGCCCATGCCGACCGCTTGGCTGCCCTGTCCCGGAAAGATGAAGGCTCGCGTCATGTCGTCCCGTCGCCTCGGCACCGGAGCGGCGGCCCCGGCGGATCGGGTCGCGCCCGAGATCACGCCGCAGGCGGGCAGCCGGGAGATGGACTGCCGCTGACCGGGATCGTCGAGAGACCCTGTTGACAGTGCCTCACGAAACGCCCGGTCACGGACCGCGCCCGCGTCGACCGCGACGGCACGGCGAGCGTTTCGTGAGGCACCAAGGTGCGGCGCAGTCGCATCACGTGCGGCGACTGTCAACAATGCGCTGCACAAGATCAGACGGTCGAAATAGCCAAGCTCCAACCGGGTCGCGGCGTTCGGATCGACGTCGAGCTTGGCTCCGACCGCCGGACATTATCCATGCGACGATCAGAACCCGGAACGTTTCCGTGCATTGATTGGACAAGCCTGACGAGACACCTGCCGGAGACACCCGCCATGTTCCGCACGATGTTTCCCCAGGAGGCGGTCGGGCACGCCCATGCTCTGATCGGCGCCTACGAATCCGCCCATGCCGGCCTCGCCCGGATCTCGCAGGAGTTTCGCCGCGACCTGCGCGTCACCCTCGACCGGCTCGGACCCGGCGGGGCACCCTATCTGCGCGTCGTCCGCAACGATCTCGAGGGCCGGGCTCTCGACGCGCGGGCGACGTGGCCGCTCTGGATCGATCGGCTGACCGATCCGATGATCGACCGACGCCTGATCGCCTCCCGCGCCCTGCTCGACGCCGTCGAGCGGGAAGCGGATGCCCGCGGCATGGTTCTCTGACGGCTCGTCCGGAAGCCGCACGGATAACGCATTCGCCAACGAAACGGGTGCCGGCTCGTCGCAGAAAACGCGGCAAATCAAAGACTCAGAGCAGCGTACGATCGCGACGCAATCGAGCGCTGCTTCAAGCGGCGGCGCGCAGCCTCGGACGGCGCGCGGCGCCGGTTGCATCGGCCCGCGCCCGGTCCAGAGCCTCGGCGACGCAAGCGGCAGCCCGCGCGATCTCGGCATCGGAATGGCCGGCGGTGACGTGCAGGCGCAGACGGCCGGTCTCATCCAGCGCGGCGAGGTCGGCCAGCAGGCCGAATTCGGCCAGGTGGTGGACGACGCGGCGTGCGCGTTCGCCCGAGCCGATCTCGACGGAGACGCAGGTGCAGGGCTCGCCGCAGACGATCAGCGCGCGATCCCGCAGGGCCGTGCGCAGGTTCAGGACATTGCGCATCAGCCGGGTGCGGCGCTCCCGTCCCTCGGCCGCGTCGAGGATGGCGAAGGCCTTGAGGATCACCGCGAGCTGGATCGGCGAGAGGGCCTGAGCGGCCGCCTCGCCGGCGCGCAGGCACGCCGTCACCGCGCGGGTCCGGGCGGCCACGAAGCCGCCGTTCGAGGCGAAGCTCTTCGAGAAGCTGCCGGTCACGAGATCGGCCTTGCCCAGCATGTCCTGGAGGCCGAGATGGCCGCGCCCGTCCTCGCCGAGGCAGCCCAGATCCTGGGCGACGTCGACGAGGAGCGTCGCGCTGTACTCGTCGCACAGGGCTCGCAGGGCGACGAGGTCCGGCGTGCCGGAATCGAGCGAGGACAGGCTCTCGGTGACGACGAGGATGCCGTTCTCCCCGTCGCGGGCGCGGATGGCCCGGAGCCGAACGCGGCAATCCTCGGGATCGAGGTGGCGGAAGGCGCGCAGGTTGTCGGTCGCGTCCTCGGCGCTCTCCCGGAGGCTGCCGCGGATCGCGGCATCGATCACCACGTGGTCGGCCGGGCGGACGAGGCCGCGGATCACGGCGTGGACGGCGGCCCGGCCCGTCGGGCAGAGGAGGGCCTCCTCCATCTGCAGGAAGTCGGCGATCCGGCGTTCCAGCGCCACGGCGAGGCCGGGGTCGCCGGCTTCGGCCGCGGCGCAGACGCTGCGCACGCCGAAGCGGCGCAGGGTGTCGGCCGCGGTGGCGACGATCTCGGGATGGGTGGAGAGGCCTAGACAATCCTGCGAGGCGAAATCGAGCCCGCGCAAGGCGTGCGCGTCGCCGGGCGCCGGAGCGCCCGGAAGGCGGCGCACGCCCTCCGCGCGGTCCTGGGTCGTCGCGTCGGTCTGCTCACGATGTCTCATGCCATCCCGTCCGGTGCCGCGTCGTTACGGGGCAGACTTTCGGTCCGGGCGGCTTGCCATCGCGTTAAACGGCGCCGGTGTAGGAAAAATGCATCAGGTCGTATTTAACGAATTGCTTCTTCCGCGACCTTCGACAGGGCGTGGTCTTTCTGCTCAGGCGCCGAGATCATGAGCGTTTGAGATCGGTAAACTTAGCGAACCATGAAGGAACGCTTGCGGACATCTTTCTCAGGCTGATGCCGCCCGGCTCGTAACGGTTCGGGGGCGCCCCCTCGTGCAGGAGGCGCCCCGAACCGTTCGAGCGTGAGGACGGCGCCGGGTCAGATCACCGGAAGCCCGCTCAGGCCGGCGCCGATCCCGTAGCGGTCGCCGTAGAGGGCGCTGTGGGCGAAGTAGTAGACGCCGAGGAACAGCATCAGGGCGCTGGCATAGTAGACCGGGGCGAGAACCACGTCGCGGCGGGTGGCGGGAACCCGGGCGTCGTCGGCGGCGATGGCGATCAGGACCGCGATGATGCCCGAATGGCCGATCGCGTCGATCTTGCCGAACTCGAAGATGGCCGAGATGAAGACCGCCGTCAGGATGATCGCCGAGGCGCGGCGGACGAGGGGGGTCCAGACCAGGGCGAAGGCCAGGGTGAACTCGATGACGCCGGCGGCCTGCATGAAGAGCTCCGGCGAGGCGCCCATCGTCATGCCGGGCTTGGCGGCGATGAGCGGGTCGGTCCAGTGCGGGTAGGCCCACTTCTCGACGGAGGCCCACATCAGGGTGATCGCGGCGGCGATGCGAACCACGTCGATCGGGCGCTGGCCGAACAGGGTGCGGTCGAAGGCGGTCAGCGCCAGGAAGGCGGCGACGCCCAGGAACACCGGATAGTCGGCGAGGTGGAAGACGCCGTAGTTCCAGATGGCGAAGCCGAACAGGAACACGATGCCCGCGGCGGTGAAGGGCAGGGTGCGTTTCCAGAGCAGGCCCCCAGCCATGGCGAGCTGAAGCCAGGAGATCCAGGCGAGGTCGGTCTTGAGTTCCGGCGTCAGGATGATCCCGCCCTGGTTCCAGAGCGAGACGAGGAAGAAGCCGACCACCGCCCGCACGATCAGGACGCTGTTGTCCCGCACGGTCGCGGTGACGCGGTCGAGGGCGTTGAGGATCGAGGTGCCGAGCGAAGTCCCCTCGGTCAGGCAACCGAACATCAGGCAGACGAGGGCGAGCCCGGTCAGCAATTCGAAGTCGACGCAGAGGACTTGTTCGAGGCCGCGCGGCTGGCCGGCGACGTCGAACGCACAAAACCATTTGACGTGGGCGCTGGCCGCCCCGGTTCCGAGCAGAAGAAAGCTTGCTGCGCCTGCAAGCATGACGGAAGAGCGCACCCAGAAGCTGGACACGTGGGTCATAGGGCCGCCGAAACGGGAGGAAGGTTCGTTGTGCAAAAAATACTTAAACGAAGTCGAGCGACCTTGCTAAGGCTTTGTTTACCCCAATTCAACGATTGGTTAACAGCGGTTGCGCAACAAAGGTTATGCAAAGGGCATGAGCTGCACCGCCTTTTGTCCAAAGCTAGCCTTCCGCTCGCTCGGCTCGGCTGTGGAGAAGGGGAACAGCGGGGATGCCCGTCGGCGCGGCTCGCGCGTTAACGCCATCGAAGACCGTGTGGTGACGGCTGGAGCGGCGCCGCGATGGTCGCTCGACGGGGAAGATGGATGATTGCGCTGCTCAGCCTCGTGAGCTTGTCCTGCGGCGTCGTCCTGGCCGGCCGGGCGCCGCGCTACCCCGATTGGACCGCCCGGATGGAGATGGCCGGTGGCGTGTCGCTCGTGACCGGGCTCGCCATGGTCGGCGCCGGCCTCAGGACCTATTGCTGCTGAAGCGCGCCGCCCGCTTATCCCGGATCACAGGATCACAGGCGCGGGCTCAGCCCCGCCGCCGCAGGACGCTCGCGTAGAAGCCGTCGAGGCCGCCCGCCCGGCCGGTGCCGCCGGCGAGATGGCTCGGCAGAGTACGAAGGTCGCCCGACCCATCGATCAGCTCGGCATGGCCGGCCAATCGGTCGGGGGTGATCGCGATCCGCTCGAAATCGGGGTTGCGACTGAGGAAATCCGCCACCTGCCCGCCGCCCTCTTCGGGCTCCAGGGAACAGGTGCAGTAGACGAGGCGTCCGCCGGGCCGGGTCAGCCGCGCGGCCTTGTCGAGGAGCCGGCGCTGGAGGCCCACGAGGCGGATCACGTCCGCCTCGCTCTTCGTCCAGGCGACGTCGGGGTGGCGGCGGATCGTGCCGGTCGCCGAACAGGGCGCGTCGAGCAGCACCGCATCGAAGGGGGCGTCCTCCGGGAGCGCCAGGGCGTCGGCCGTCACCACCTCCGCCGACAGGCCAAGGCGTTCGAGATTGCGTCCGAGGCGCTCCAGCCGCGCCGCCGAGCGATCGACGGCAGTCACCACCGCGCCCGCGGCCGCGATCTGCGCCGTCTTGCCGCCGGGCGCCGCGCAGAGGTCGGCGACACGCTCGCCCGGCGCGGGCGCGAGCAGGCGCACCGGCAGGGCGGCGGCGGCGTCCTGCACCCACCATGCCCCCTCCGCGTAGCCGGGAAGTTCGGCCACCGCTTCCCGCACCTCGGCGAGCCGGAGCGAACCGAGATCGAGGCGCAGGCCTCCGAGGCGTTCGGCCCAGACCTCGGGATCGCGCGGAACCGTGAGATCGACCGCCGCGCCTTCCAGATGGGCGGCGGCGATGCGCCGCGCCGCCTCCTCGCCGTAGGCCGCCCGCCAGCGCCGGGCGAGCCAGTCCGGCGTGTTGTGCGCGAGCGGATCGTCTTCCTGCGCCCGGATCGCGTCGCGCTCGCGGGCGATCCGGCGCAGCACCGCGTTGACCAGCGGCGCGAGATGCTGGATCTGCGGATCCGCCTTGGCGAGGCGCACCGAGAGATCGACGGCGGCATGATCGGCCACCGCGAGGTCGAGGATCTGCGCGGCGCCGGTCACCAGCAGGGCGAGCAGGTGCGGCCGGTCTTCCGGGAGGCCGTCGCGCAGGCGGGCGGCGAGCGCTGCCCTGATGAAGCCGAGGCGGCGGAAGCTCGCCGTGGCGATCGCCCGGGCGAGCGCGGCCTCGCCGGGTTCCAGCCGCGCCCCGCGCCCGGCCTGCGCCAGGGCATCCTCCAGCGCCAGGCCACGGGCCGGTCCGAGGAGGGTCGCGACCGCCTCGCGGGCGACGTGGCGCGCCGCGAGACCCGGGACGGACGGGTCGAAAGAGGGCGGCGTGCGGCTTTTGGGGGGCGATGCCACGCGTGAAAGGCCGTTCTCAGCGAAAAGGGGTCGGCGGGGTCTCGTCCCGGAGCCGACGCAGTCACATCTGTCGGCAAAGGATGCAAGACGTGAAGCGAGTGATGAAGGAGATCGGCATGGCGGAGGCGGATGCCAAGGAGGACGGCAAGCAGCCGGACGCGGCGCCGCGCATTCTGTCCCCGGCGGCGCAGCGGGCGCTGGCGGAGGCGGCCGAGCGCCGCGCGGCCATCGATGCCCGCGCCGCCAAGATCGCCGAGCGGCCCGAATCGCTGGGACGCGGCGGCCTGGAGCCCGTCCGCTACGCGGATTGGGAGGTAAAGGGCCTCGCCAGCGATTTCTGACGCGAACCCCGATGACCCTCCCGCACAATCAGCCGAACTGCTCGCGCAGGATGCGCTCTTCGAGGCTGTGGCCGGGGTCGTGCAGCAGCACGAGGTTGGTGGCGTGGTCGAGCCACGTCTCCACCGTGCAGACGCGGCGGAACTCGGTGTGGTCGGCCACCGCCGCCACGGGGCGGTGCTCGGCGTCGATCACGTCGATGCGGATGCGGGCATAATTCGGCAGCAGCGCACCGCGCCAGCGCCGGGGCCGGAAGGCCGAGATCGGCGTCAGTGCCAGAAGATGCGCGTTGAGCGGCAGGATCGGCCCGCCGACCGAGAGGTTGTAGGCGGTCGATCCGGCTGGCGTCGCCGCGAGGATGCCGTCGGCGATCAGTTCCGGCAGGCGCACATGGTCGTCCACCGAGACCCGCAGCTTGGCGGTCTGGTGGGTCTGGCGCAGCATGTAGACCTCGTTGATCGCCCGCGCCGTGTGGCTGCGCCCCTCCGTATCGGTGGCGATCATCGTCATCGGGTGGATCGTCGAGCGCTTGGTCGCCTCCAGGCGGTCGAGCAGCCCGTCCTCCCGGAACTCGTTCATCAGGAAGCCGACCGTGCCGCGATTCATGCCGTAGATCGGCTTGGGCGCGTTCATGAAGCGGTGCAGCACCTGGAGCATCAGGCCGTCGCCGCCGAGCGCCACGACGACGTCCGCCTCCTCGGGCGGGACGTGGTCGTAACGGCGCATCAGAAGGTCCGCCGCCTCCCGCGCCTCGGGCGTGGGGCTCGCCACGAAGGCGATCCGTGAAAAGCGACGCGGCATCCGTGCTGTCAGCCCTGTTGACGGGAAGAGGCCGAGCCGGTCTCACTCGGGGCACGCGCCGGGCACCCGCGATCGGGTCCTGGCCTGCCAGGGGAGAGCCATAGCATGGAGCGCCCGCTCCTCGTCTACACGACCTTTCCCGATGCCGCGACCGCGCTCGACGTCGGCGAGGCCCTGGTGCGCGCGCGCCTCGCGGCCTGCGTCAACGTGATTCCGGGGATGCAGTCGGTCTACGCCTGGAAGGGGGCGGTCGAGCGCGGCACCGAAGTCGTCGCGATCCTCAAGAGCCGCGAAGGCTTGGCCGATGCCCTCGCGGCCGAGCTGAAGCGGCGCCATCCCTACGAGACGCCGATCATCCTGCACCTGGCGGTCTCGGACGCCGACCCGGACACCGCCGCCTGGATCCGGGCGGAGACCGGTCCCGTCTGACGAGGGCGACATGGGAAGGGCGCGGCCTCCTCGCCGGAGCCGCGCCCTCGGGTCGTCGTTTGGGCGCGTCAGGCGCCGACGAGCGGTGACAGACCGCGCTGCTGGCGAGCGATGCTCGCCTCGTAGCGCTCGGCCTGCAGCCTCGTCAGGCCCGAAACGAGGGCCAGTGACCCGCGATAGACGGTGTAGGTGCCGTCCTGGGTCGGTTTCACGCGGATGAGCTCGGACATGGGACCGCTCCCTGCCAGGGGTCGAACATCGGACGCGTTACGATGGGGCCACGTTAATCAGCCGTTCATGTCTTGCAAGCCGGTTTGAGCGGGGCTTCACTAACTATTTTCGCTGCGGCGCAAGAAGAGCCGGCTCGTTTTGCGACGCGGTCGGCACTCTCCAAGAAGAGTTCGGCTCACCGTCGCGCAAGTCAATCCTCGACATGCTCCGCATGCCGCCGCCGCGGCCCCGCCCGTGGTTGCCCCGGGGACGTCGAGGGCGTCGCCTCTCAACGAACATGTGATCGGCTTCGCGCGCCTCGGCCGGCGCGTGCCAGGGCAGCCTGCCGCAACGCAAATTTTGCATCAACACTTTCCCGTTAGCATCGATCGCCAGACGCCCTCTTCCATGGCCCCTATGCCGAGCCCGCATCCACCGGTCGCCGAACTTCCGTCAGACCTGACGTTGGGGGATGCCTCAGCGGAGGACGAGGCGTCTGTCGTCGCGCGGCGGGAGGAGCGGACCTCCACCAACTGGATCGCGCTGATCCGGCTGTTCGACGGCACCGAAATTCCCTGCAACGTCAAGGATATCTCGAAATCCGGCGCCAAGCTCGGCGTGCCCGAGGCCTACGTGCTGCCGTCCTCGTTCATGCTCCGGATCCTGGGGCGGGACTTCGTGCTGCGGGTCAATCTGGCGTGGCGGAGGGGCAATTACGCCGGCGTCCGTATCGAGCGCATCGCCAAGCTGCCGGTCGTCGAGGAGAAGAAGTCGGCCGTCAAAGAGCAGACCCCGAATTACAGTTCGATCGGCAAGCGCCGCAGCCGCAGCTTTTCCGACTGAGGCGATCAGGCCTCGGGTGTCGGTCCGCCGCCGCCCGCGCCGGACGGGGGATCGTCCCGCCGTCCGCCCGCCGTCGCCGTGCAACGCCGATCGATTGTTCGGCAGCGCACTTGCGCGGCGTCGCTGCAAACCGATAACCCACCGTGCCGGACGCCGCTGGGCGCTTCGGCGGACTGTCGGGTGAGAGGTGCGGAGCCGCCGGAATGCCCTCCGACGCGCATCGGCGCTTCGAAACCCGCGCGAAACCCGGGAGCCGCTCTTGGCCACCATCATCCCCGTCTCGCCCTTCGATTACGTCGTGTTCGGCGCCACCGGCGACCTGACTCAGCGCAAGCTGCTCCCGGCCCTCTATCAGCGCTACCGCGACGCCCAGATCCCCGAGACGAGCCGCATCATCGGCGCCTCGCGCAGCCACATGACCCTGGAAGAGTTCCGGGAGCGCGCCCGCGACGCCCTGAAGAGCTTCGTGCCGGCGGCCGATATCGACGAGACCAAGCTCGCCGGCTTCCTCGATCACCTGTTCTACGTGGCGGTCGACGCGCTGGGCGACGACGGCTGGGACGATCTGAAGGCCATGCTCGATGAGCGGCCCGACCGGATCCGGCCCTACTATCTCGCCACCTCGCCCGATCTCTACGGCTCGATCTGCCGCAACCTCGATCGCTACGGCCTGATCGGCGAAAACAGCCGCGTCGTCCTCGAAAAGCCGATCGGCAAGGATCTGAAATCGGCCCGCGCCATCAACGACGCCGTCGGCGCGGTGTTTCCCGAGAGCCAGATCTTCCGGATCGACCACTATCTCGGCAAGGAGACGGTGCAGAACCTCCTGGCCCTGCGCTTCGCCAACACGATCTTCGAGCGGCTCTGGAACGCCGACGTGATCGACCACGTGCAGATCACGGTCGGCGAGACGGTCGGCGTCGAGGGGCGCGGCGGCTACTACGACACCTCCGGCGCCCTGCGCGACATGGTGCAGAACCATATCCTCCAGCTTCTCTGCCTCACGGCGATGGAGAGCCCGATCTCGCTCGACGCCAATTCGGTGCGCGACGAGAAGCTGAAGGTGCTGCGCGCCCTCAAGCCGATCACATCCGCCGACGTGCAGGCTGTGACGGTGCGGGGGCAGTACGCGGCGGGCGCGGTCGGCGGCCGGCCGGTCGAGGGCTATCAGGCGGATCTCGGCAGCGACGCCGCGAGCCGGACCGAGACCTTCGTCGCCCTCAAGCTCGAAGTCCGCAGCGGGCGCTGGGCCGGGGTGCCGTTCTACATCCGCACCGGCAAGCGGCTGCCGAAGAAGCTGTCCGAGATCGTGGTGCAGTTCCGCGCCTCGCCGTTCTCGATCTTCCCGGCCGACGCCTTCGGGCGCGAGCCGAATCGCCTCGTCATCCGCCTCCAGCCGGAGGAGGGGATGAAGCTCGAAGTGATGACCAAGGATCCGGGCCCCGGCGGCATGCGCCTGCGCCCGACCAACCTCGACATCTCCTTCGAGGAGACGTTCAAGCAGCGCTATCCGGATGCCTACGAGCGGCTCCTGATGGACGTGGTGCGCGGCAACGCCACCCTGTTCATGCGCCGCGACGAGGTGGAGGTGGCCTGGGCCTGGGCCGACACGCTGCTCAAGGCCTGGGCCGACCGTCCCGAGCCGCCGCGCCCCTACGCCGCCGGAAGCTGGGGGCCGACCGCCTCGATCGCCCTGATCGAGCGCGACGGCCGCACGTGGCATGAAGAGATCGGCTGACGCCGCGTCGGTGGGAGGAGGCCGGCCGATGCGGCTCACGCCTCCAGCGGCGGGAGCTCGGTCGGCCGGTCGAGGATGCGGCGGCCGAACAGGCTCGCCACCAGCTCGACCAGCACCCGGGCGCTGCGCCCGCGCTCGTCGAGGAAGGGGTTCAGCTCCACCACATCGAGCGAGCCGACGAGACCCGAATCGCACAGCATCTCCATGATGAGATGCGCCTCGCGAAACGTCGCGCCGCCCGGCACCGTGGTGCCGACGCCCGGCGCGATGGTGGGATCGAGGAAGTCCACGTCGAAGCTCGCGTGCAGGTGTCCTTTCTCGGCCGCCACCCGGTCGAGAATGCGCCGCAGGGGCGCCACCACGCCGAACTCGTCGATGGTGCGCATATCGACGATGTTCACCTGCCGCTGGGTCACGATGGCCCGCTCGCCGGCATCGATCGAGCGCAGCCCGAACAGGTGGACGCGCCGCGGATCGAGCAAGGGACGCTCGCCGCCATCGAACAGGCCGTCGAAGCCGGGCTCGCCGCACAGGGCGGCCAGCGGCATGCCGTGGACGTTGCCCGAGGGCGAGGTCTCCAGGGTGTTGAAGTCGGCATGGGCGTCGAGCCACAGCACGAAGAGCGGCTGACCGGTGCGGCCGCAATGGCGCAGCACCCCGTCGATCGAGCCGAGCGACAGGCTGTGGTCGCCGCCCGCCACGAGGGGGAGGCTTCCGCAATCGAGGGCGGTTTCGACCGCCCGCGCGATCCCGGTCATCCAGGCGCGGATCGCCGGGAGGTCGCGCTCGCCCTGTGCGCCGTCGGGGGCGAGGTCGCCCCGGTCGGTCACGGTGAAGCCGAGATCCTGCAGCACCCGCACCAGCCCGGCGGTTCGCAGCGCCGCCGGTCCCATCACCGCGCCCGGCTCGCTGGTGCCGATCTCGATCGGTGCGCCGATGAGGTCGATGGTGGACGATGACGGCATGGATGCTTCCTTCCGAACACGATGCGCCGGGGGGCCGCGCCGGCCTCGGCGTCACGATGCGGTCCCGATCCGCCGACCCCCGCGACCTTTGTCTCGCGAGAGAGGAAAGGACATCAACGATGTGTCGGCGTGATTGAGGTCCGGCCTTCGCCGTGCGGAAAATGCCGGGCCGTCCCGGCCTGAAGAACACGCCGTGCGTCCGAGCGACTCCGCCTATCCCCGCGACCACGTCGGCTACGGTCGCCCCGCAGCCCATCCGGCCGAAAGGGGCCCGCATCGCCGTGCAGTTGTTGTGAACCACGAGGAGGGGGATGAGAACAGCATCCTCGACGGCGACGCGGCCTCCGAAGGCTACCAGACGGAGGCGGTGCCGCCGCTGCCCTCGCCGGGACGGCGGAGCCTGAGCGTCGAATCGGTCTGCGAGTACGGCGCCCGCGCCGGCTTCTGGCAGCTGTGGCGGGTCTTCCCGCAGGCGCGGCGGGGCTGGTCCGCTTCCTCGACCGCATCGCAGCCCATGACCGTGTCTGGGTGACGCGCCGCCTCGACATCGCCCGCCACTGGATCGCGACGTATCCGCCGGACTGACCGGGCGGACCGGTCGTTACAGGGCCGCGATCGTGTCGACCCTGGCCCGCGTGGCGCCGGCCAGTTCACCGATCGCCGTCAGCGTGTCCCGCTCGGCCTCCCGGCCGACCTCGGCCAGTCGGTCGGGGGTCGGCATCGGCAGCCGCACCAGCACCAGGGTGCCGACCCCTTCCTCCGAACGGATGCGCAGCGAGCCGCCATGCAGCTCGGCGGTGGAGCGGGCGATGGCGAGGCCGAGGCCGGAGCCCTTGTAGCTGCGGGTGAGGTTGGTCTCGACCTGCTCGAACGGCCGCCCGAGCTTGGAGATCGCCGCCTTCGGGATGCCGATGCCGGTATCGCCGATGAACAGGTGGGCGAAGCCGTTGCAGGAGCGTCCGCGCAGGGCGACCCGGCCGCCCTCCGGCGTGAACTTCACGGCGTTCTGGATGATGTTGAGCAGGATCTGCTGGAGCGCCCGCTCGTCGGCCAGGACGTTCAGGGTTCCGGCCAGCTCGATGTCGATGGAGACCGACTTGCTCGAAGCCTCCTTGGCCACCAGCGTCACCGCCGAGGCGATCGCCGTGTCGAGATCGATGGTGCGGCGAACGAGCTTCACCCGCTTCGCCTCGATGCGCGACATGTGCAGGATGTCGTCGATGACGGAGAGCAGGTAGGTGCCGCTCTGCTGGATGTCGCGGCAATAGTCGGCGTAGCGGGGTGAGCCGAGGGCTCCGTAGACCTCGCTCTCCATCAGCTCGGCGAAGCCCATGATCGCGTTGAGCGGCGTGCGCAGTTCGTGGCTCATATTGGCCAGGAACTCGGACTTGGCCTGGTTGGCGATCTCGGCGCGGGCCTTCTGGTCGAGATGGCGTTCGGCGAGGTCGGCGAGCTGCTGCGTCTGGGTCTCCAGGGTGCGCCGGGAACGCTTCAGATCCTTGACCGTCCCGATCAGTTCGCGCTCGGAGGCGACGAGCTGTTCCTGGTGGCGCTTGAGGTTGGTGATGTCGGTGCCGACCGAGACGTAGCCGCCGTCCTTGGTGCGGCGCTCGCTGACCTGGAGCCAGCGCCCGTCGGTGAGCTCGACCTCGAACGTGCGGGACGTGCCGCGCTCCGCGCCGGGGATGCCTCGGCGCACCGGGGGGAGGGCGCCCTGTCCCATGACCTCGTCGTAGCGGCGGCCCGGAACGGCGTCCTCGCTGGCGAGCGCGTGCAGGTCGCGGAATTTCGAGTTGCACAGCACGAGCCGGTTGCCGGCGTCCCACAGCACGAAGGCCTCGGAGATCGCCTCCACCGCGTCGCGCAGGCGCATGTCGGCGGTGGCGGTGAACTCGGCGAGGCGGCGCTGCTCGGTGACGTCCATGGCGATGCCGACGAGGTGGCGGCTGCCGTCGGCCGCATCCTCCACGATCTCGGCGCGGGTGCGCAGCCAGATCCACTCGCCCGACGCGTTGCGGATGCGGAATTCGTGATCGACGGTGGCGTGGCTCGCCGCGAGGTGGCGGGCGAGGCTGTAGAGATCGCCGTCCTCGGAATGCAGCAGGGCGTTCACGTCGCCGAAGGAGAGAAGGTCCTTCTCCGGGGTGTAGCCGAGCAGGGCGTACATCGAATCGGACCAGAAGATCGTGCCGCGGGCGATGTCCCAGTCCCAGAGGCCGCAGCGCCCGCGGCCCAAGGCCGTGTCGAGGCGCTGCTTGACCAGTTCGCAGACCTCGTCCGCCGCCTGCGCCCGCTGCGTCTGGAGGATGTAGGCCGTGGCCATCCCCGCCAGCACGAGGCCGATGGCGGAGAGGGAGATCGCGTGGTGACCGAAGGCCCGCCACCAGTCGGCGACGAACGGCTCGAATTTCTGGACGACCGCCACCTCGCCCGAGCCGTCGGACAAGCGGCGCGTGACGACCACCGCTTGCCCGCCCGCCTGCAGATTCACCCTCATCGGGCCGGCGCTCTCGCCGAGCATGACGATCGGTTCCCCCTCGGCGAGATAGCCCGCGAAGGTGCCGGCCGGGCCGGGCTGGGGATAGGCGGCGCGAATCCGGCCGGTCGGCCCGATCACGAGAACCTCGCGACCGGCCGGCAGGAGGTGAACCGGAAGCACGCGCTCGAGCCGCGTCTCGCTCGCAGCGGCCTCGTTCGACAGCGACAGGGCTGCCAGTCGGGCGAACGCCTCGACCTCGCGTGTCGCCACGTGCATCGCCTGCTCGTGGCGGCCCCGCATCTGCAGGATCGCCACGCCGAGGAGCGTGAGCATGAAGACAACGAGCAGGGCCGGTAGCGCGTAGCGGAGCCACGTCTCCGCCCGCATGAGACGGGCCTGGGCGGTGCCGGTCGTACGCTGGATCCCGAGGATCGTGTCCGCACGCGCGCGCGCGGACAGGGACGCGGAAACCGCCCCCGACATAGCGACACCTCTACATTGTCTGGAAACGGCGCCTCGGCTTGGGCCGCGCCGGTTGCTTCGAATCGTATTCACATTGGACAACGGTGGCGTGGGTTTGTCCACGCTGTTTTTTGGCCGGAGCGTTGACAAAACACGACGCTCCGCCGGCTGTCCCAACGGCTGCGAGTCGCCGAAATACATTACTCAACAGAGTCTTAACTAGCCGGCCAAGCTCCTTGTCGCGATATCGGTCACATCACGAGAAAGAGCCGGCGTGGCAACGATGCGACGCAGGACGCTCTCGGCCGCGGCCCGACGCCCCGGTTCGAGGCGACGCCAGGGACCGAAGGCGGTCATCAGGCGCGCGGCGAGCTGCGGGTTTGCGCCGTCGATGGCCAGGACAGCCTCGGCCAGAAGGTCGAAGCCGGCGCCGTCCGGACGGTTGAATTGGGTCGGGTTGGCGAGGCTGAAGCTGCCGATGAGGGAGCGCACGCGGTTCGGGTTGGTCATCGCGAAGGCCGGATGGGTCTGGAGACGGCGGATCCGCGTTACCGTCCCGTCCTCCGGGATCATCGCCTGGATCGCGAACCACTTGTCGAGCACCAGCGGCTCGTCGGCGTAGCGCCCGGCGAAGGCGGTCAGCGCGGCCTCCCGCGCCTCGCCCGGCAGGAGCGCGAGGGTCGCGAGCCCGGCGAGGCGGTCGGTCATGTTCGTGGCCGCTTCGATCTGCGCCTGCGCCAGGGCCGTGCCGGCTTCCGCGTCGGCCGCGGCGATCAGGTCGAGGGCGGCATTGCGCAGCGCCCGCCGCCCTGCGGAGGCAGCGTCCGGCGAGAAGGCCGCGCCCGCCGGCTCGGCCAGGGTCTCGCGAAGGCGCGTCAGGCGTTCGCGCAGGCCCGCGCCGAGGCGACGGCGCAGCGCTTGGCGCGCGGAAAAGATCGCGTCGGGGTCGGTGTCCGTTCCGATCTCGTCGGCGAGCTCGCCCTCGCCCGGCAGGGTGAGGATCTGGGCGGCGAAAGCCGGATCGCGGAGGGCTTCCGTGTCGAGGAAGGCATCCAGCGCGGCGACGAAGGCGTCGGCGCCGGCGTCTTCCGATGCCTCGCCGCGGGCCTGCGCCGCCATCAGACCCAGGGCGACGCGCTGCGCCGCCTCCCATCGGTTGAAGCTGTCGGGATCGTGGCGCAGCAGGGTCAGGCGCGCGGCGGCGTCGAGGGGACTCTCCACCCGCACCGGTGCGGAGAAGCCGCGAAACGGCGACGGTACGGGCTCGTCCGCCACGTTCTCGAAGGTCAGCGCATCCTCGGCCGCCTCCAGCACGAAGACGCCGGCCTCGACGCGCCCGCTCGTCGCCCCGTCGAGCGGGCCTTCGGCACCGACGAGGCCGACGCGGACCGGGATGACGAGGGGCGGCGCATCCGCCCCGGCGCCGGGGCGCGTCTGGCGGAAGGCGAGGCGGTAGGTCCGGGCGGCCGGGTCATAGGTACCGGAAACGGCGACCCGCGGCGTTCCCGGCCGCTCGTACCACTCGGCGAAACTTGAGAGGTCGCGGCCCGTCACCGCCTCGAAGGCACTCAGAAAGTCCTCGACGGTCGCGGCTGTGCCGTCGTTGTCGGCGAAGTAGCGGTCCATTCCGGCGCGGAACGCCGGCTCGCCGATCAGCGTGCGCAGCATCCGCACGATCTCGGCGCCCTTCTCGTAGACGGTGGCCGTGTAGAAGTTGTTGATCTCGGCATATTGCTTCGGCCGCACCGGATGGGCAAGGGGGCCGGCATCTTCGACGAACTGGCGGGCCCGCAGGTTGCGCACCTCGGCGATCCGGTGGACGGCGCGCGAGCGCATGTCCGAGGAGAATTCCTGGTCGCGGAAGACGGTGAGGCCCTCCTTCAGGCAGAGCTGGAACCAGTCGCGGCAGGTGACGCGGTTGCCCGACCAGTTGTGGAAGTACTCGTGGGCGATGATCGCCTCGATCGCCGCGTAGTCGGCGTCCGTCGCGGTCTCGGGGCTCGCGAGCACGAACTTGTCGTTGAAGATGTTGAGGCCCTTGTTCTCCATCGCCCCCATGTTGAAGTCGGAGACGGCGACGACGTTGAACACGTCGAGATCGTAGGCGCGCCCGAACGCGGTCTCGTCCCAGGCCATGGAGCGTTCCACCGCGTCGAGCGCGTAGGCGGCCCGGTCGCCCTTGCCCGGCTCGACGTAGACGGCGATCTCGACGGCGCGTCCTTCCATCGTCGTGAACGACTTGGCGACCCGGTCGAGGCGGCCGCCGACCAGGGCGAACAGGTAGGCCGGCTTCGGCAGCGGGTCGTGCCACACCGCGTAGTGCCGCCCCGTCCCCGGGACATCCCCGGCTTCGACCGGGTTGCCGTTGCCGAGGAGAACGGGGGCGGAGTCGCGATCCGCCTCGATCCGGGTCGTGTAGACGGCGAGCACGTCCGGCCGGTCGAGGAAGTAGGTGATGCGCCGGAAGCCGTCGGCCTCGCACTGGGTGCAGTAGACGCCGCTGGAGCGGTAGAGCCCCATCAGCTTGGTGTTAGCGGTCGGGTCGAGCCGCGTCTCGATCCGCAGGGTGAAGGGGCGCTGGGGCGGCCGGTGCAGCGTCAGGCCGGAGGCGTCGGCCCGGTAGGCATCGGGCGCCACCGCCTGCCCGTCGCATTCGAGCGCCAGCAGGGTGAGGTCGTCGCCGTCGAGGACGAGGGGCGCGGCCGCGCGGCCCGCCGGGTTCGGCCGAAGCGCTAGGGTCGCGGTCACGCGCGTATCGTGCGGGTCGAGGCGCACGTCGAGCTCGACCCGGTCGATCAGATGATCGCTCAGCCGGTAATCCTCGAGGCGGACGGTCGGGGGTGTCTCGGTGCGCATCGGGCCAGGCTCGCCATCGAAATGGGTCTCGCCTTCTAGATGCGATCGCCGGGAAGCGAAATCCGTCGCGGTTCGATCAGGCCTCGGAGCACGCCTGTTCCGCCCGATGCCGCAGGGCGAGGCGGTAGGTGAGGTCGCTCTGGGCGAGGCTGCCGGCGATGAAGCGGTCGAAGGCGGCGATCCAGTGCGGCGTGAGATGGATGTAGGCGTTGCGCGGCCCCGCGCGGACGATGAAGTTTCGCTCCTGCGCCACCGCCAGGATGTTGCGCACATGGCTGCGGGAGACGGCGAAGCGCGGTGCGAGCTGGACGAGGTCGGCTTCGCGGATGCGGCTCTCCGGATCGCTGCCCCCCATCTCGAAGAGCGACAGCAGGATGATCAGCGCGCTCGTGCTGCTGAGAAAGAAGATGATCTCCAGGTTGCTCCACATCATCGCGATGATCGCGTCGAACGCCGCAATGGCCGACCGGGCATGGGCCGCCTGGAAGGCCGGGTCGCGCTGCCGCGGCGGGGCGAAGCCCGGCTCGGGATAGAGCACGTCGAGGGCGGCGTAATGGGCCGCCATCCACTCGCGGTCCCAGGCCAGCAGCCGCTCGGTCGGGCACAGGAGACGCACCCGGTTGTCCTCCGGCTGTTGCCGGAGTTCGAGGTAGCCGGTCTGCACGAGACGCGCGACGAAGCTGTCGATCAGCCTGGGGCTCGCGAAGCCGAAGCGGGCGACGGTGTCCTTCAGGTAGCTCAGCGTCGGCCAGCTCGCCCTGTCGGCCGGATCGTAGCCGGCATGCTGGCAGACGATGATGGCGAGCGTGGTGACGCGCCCGGCATCGGCCCCGAACTGAGCGGGAAACATCGCGGCCTCGTAGACCTTGGCGTGTTCCGAGACGTAGACGCGCCGCGCCGTCGGGAACTCGGGATGCGCCAGGATCTGCTCGGGGGTGGCATGTTCGACCACGCCGATCCCGCGGATGATCGATCCCGTCGTCACGCGTCGTATCCGGCGTTCGCCGCATTCGATCGAGCCGCCACGGCAGGCAATCGTTCTCGAATTGGTTGCCGGGCAGTCGATTGTTTCGGCTTGAATCGTTGCGTCTGAGCCAATTCAGAGACGGACGTTGTGTGACAATTCCTGCAATTCATCTTTGGCATCGTCTGATGAAAATTCGCAAAACCCGGTAGGCGATGCAGCAACGTCGAGCAATTCCGAGGATGCTACGGACCCGTCAAATATTTGTTACTTCAAATTGCTGTGGTCCATGACGCGCGGCTGCGTTTCGTCACCCGTGCAGCCCTCCGGCTCACGAAGCCCGCGTCCCGTTCGCGGGAGCGGTTGACGGGTGCGCGCCTCGGGCCAGATAGCCGGCCACCCCTGTCATCATCCGGTGTGGCCATGGAATTCCTGCACACGATGGTTCGCGTCGCGGATCTCGACCGCGCGCTCGCCTTCTACGTCGACACCTTCGGCCTCAAGGAGGTGCGGCGGGTCGAGAACGAGAAGGGCCGCTTCACCCTCGTCTTCCTCGCCGCTCCGGGCGATGTCGAGCGCGCCGAGGCGACGAAATCGCCCCTGATCGAGCTGACCTACAACTGGGATCCGGAGGAGTACTCGGGCGGGCGCAACTTCGGGCACCTCGCCTACCAGGTCGACGACATCTACGCGTTCTGCCAGCGGCTGAAGGATGCCGGAGTGACCATCAACCGGCCGCCGCGCGACGGGCACATGGCCTTCGTGCGCTCGCCCGACGGGATCTCCATCGAGATCCTGCAGAAGGGCGGATCGAAGCCGCCGCAGGAGCCGTGGGCGTCCATGGAGAACACCGGATCCTGGTGAATCCGGCGGGTGGGCGCCCGGGCTCGCCGCCGCGGGCGTCCATCCGGACCGGTCAGACTTCGACCTTCGGCGTGATGCCGAGTTCGGCGAGCTTGGCGCAGACCGCGTCGACCGGCCGCTTCAGCCTCAGGCTGATGACGGAAACGGGCACGCCCTCGCGGGCCATGCTGCGCAGGCTCTGGACGGCGTCGAGGCTCCAGTTGGTCTCGACCGACATGGCTTCCTCCTGTTCTTTCAGGCCGCGGGGCGCGCCGCCGGATCATTCCGCGGAGTGCCCCGCTCCGGTGAGGTGGATCGGTGCGTCGTGACCGGCAATGTCACGCCGAACATCTGTGCATGCCCGCAAGTTGGGCAGCGCGGAGGGTCGGCCGGCCCCGCAGCGGTCTGCGGAGGGTGACGCGCAGGCTGGGCCGCTCCACCTTGAGGAGGATGTTGCAGCCGCCGACCACGGCACCCTCGCCGTCGCGCAGGGCCGTGGGGTAGGGCATGAACGCCATCCGGCTCCCGTCCGGCTGCTCGAGGCCGATCTGGATGCCGCGCGGCGCGCGGCCCTCCCTGAGGGTGACAGCCATGGGCGAGAGTTCGTGCGGCAGCGGCGTGCCGTCCGCCTCGAACAGCCGCCACGACCCGCACCAGCGGGCCTTGCCGAGCACGGGGCGGAACCCCCAGAGCTGGGCGGCGGCGTCGTTGTAGTAGGTCAGCCAGCCGTCCGAGTCGGTGGTGTAGAGAGGCGCATCGATCTGCCGGAACAGATCGGCTCGCGACGGCTCGTAATTCCAATCCGAGTCCGGAGCGTCGAAATCGTAGGCGAAATCGTTCGTATCCATCAGGCTCCCCACGACGGGCAGGCATTCGAAATGCCTGCTGCCAGCACTTCGTGCCCCCCTCTGTCATGGGTTCCTGGGGACCCTCCGACGCTTCGGCCGGCCCGATGGGTCCTTCGGAGCGGCGCCGGGGCACCACCCTCCAGATCGTCCAACCCTTGCGGGATTGTGCCTCGAAGCTTCCGGGGGCGGTCGCTCCTCGACGCCATGAACGGCCGGTTAGGCCGGACTGGGCTCTCTCGCCGGGTCTGATGCGGACAAGGGGTAGAATGCACGTCTCGCCGGATGAGGCAAGCGTCTTAATCACATTTCGTTGATGCCTCGGCGATGAAAAGCCGAGTGAACTTGTTGCAATGCGAAATAGGACTGGACGTCGTCGTCGGTCGGACGAATTTCATCTCTGCCGATGCGGAAAATTTCTCATTTGTTGTGAATCGTATCTCAGCTCCGTCTTCCGCGAACGCTTCGAAATCTGAGGCTTTTGCGGGTCGCCGAGGGTTTCCCGATCCGGTTCGCGCCGTGTGATTCTGCGGTGATCGGCGGGATGGCGCCCACGAAACCGGGGCAGCGTGGCTCGCCGTCACGGTTGCATCGGCTTAAGAGGAGGAGCCGTCCCGTCTCCTCGGAAACGCCTTGTCCCTCTCCCGTACAGATATCGGTTGCGGCCTCCGGAGCCTTGCTCGATGATTCCGCCGGCCGACGGCGCCAACGTCCCGGCCCATCTCCGCTTTCTGTTGGAAGGTGGTGAGACGGGCCGCGAGATCCTGGCTCACCCCTGGCCCGACACGCCGCTCGGACCCCTGCAGGATTGGCCGGTCTCCCTGCGCACGACGTTGGCGACGATGCTCGCCTGCCCGGCGGCGATGTTCCTCGCCTGGGGGCCCGACGGCATCTCCTTCTTCAACGACGCCTATCGGCCGATCTTCGGTGATCGGTTGCCGCGGGCGCTCGGCGCACGCTTCCGCGAGATCTGGGCCGACCTGTGGGACGATATCGGGCCGCTGGTCGATGCTGCGCTGCGGGGAGAGAGCGTGTCGCAGCATAACCTGCCGCTCGTCATGCACCGCTACGGTGTGCCCGAGCAGACCTGGTGGAGCTTCACCTACTCTCCGGTGCGCGACGATGCGGGCCGCATCAACGGCATGATCTGCGTCACGGCGGAGACCACCGCCGAGGTCCTGGCCGAGCGGGCGCGCCGCCGCAGCGACGAGCGCCTGGAGATGGCTCTCTCGGCCGGCGGCAGCATCGGCATCTGGGACTGGGACGTGGCCGCCGACCGCGTCACGGCGGATCCGCGATTCGCCGCGCTCTACGGCGTCGATCCCGCCAAGGCGGCAGCCGGGGCTCCCCTCGGCGATTTCTTCGCCGGCGTGCATGCCGACGACGTGCCGTACCTGAAATCGAGCATCGACGCGGCCCTGCGGACGGGCGGGCGATTCGATGCGGAATACCGTCTCGTCCAGCCGGATGGCGGCATCCGCTGGGTCGCCGCCCAGGGACGCTGCGCGCTCGCGGCGGACGGAACGCCGCAGAGCTTTCCCGGCGTCAGCTTCGACATCACCGAGCGCAAGCGCACCGAGCAGGCCCTGCGCGACAGCGAGGACCGCTTCCGCGGCATCACCAACTCGATCGATCAGATGATCTGGGCGACGCGGCCCGACGGATACCACGATTTCTACAATGCCCGATGGTACCAATATACCGGCGTCCCCGCCGGCTCGACCGACGGCGAGGCCTGGAACGGGATGTTCCACCCCGACGACCAGGATCGGGCCTGGGCGGAATGGCGGCGTGCCCTCGCCACGGGCGAATCCTACCAGATCGAGTATCGCCTGCGTCACCGCTCGGGCCTCTACCGCTGGGTGCTCGGCCGGGCCCAGCCGGTGCGGGACTCGGACGGGCGGATCGTGCGCTGGTTCGGCACCTGCACCGACATCCACGACCGCCGGCTGGCGGAAGACCGGCAGGCCTTCCTGCTCGGCCTCAATGATCGGTTGCGGGAGGCGGATCATCCGCACGCGGTGACGCTGGCCGCCGCCGCGGCGCTCGGCGCCCATCTCGGCGCGGCCCGGGCCGGCTACGGCGAGATCGACGAGACCGGCGAGATCGTGCGGGTCGAGCGCGATTGGACCCGCGACCCGTCGGTGACGAGCCTCGCGGGCGAGTCGCGCATCCTCGAAGGGTTCGGCCCCGCGGTGATCGCGGAACTCTGGGCCGGCCAGACCCTCGTGGTCGAGGATTGCTACGCCGACCCCCGCGCCGGGCGGACCTACGCCGTGACCTGGGACTCCATCGGTTGCCGGTCCCTCGTCGTGGTGCCGCTGCTCCGCGACGGACGGTTGCGGGCGATCCTCTACCTGCACGAGCCGAGGCCGCGCCTCTGGCGGGCGGAGGAGATCGGGCTCGTCGAGGACGTCGCCCAGCGCGTCGGGCACGCGGCCGAGCGCGCCCGTGCCGAGCAGTCCGAGCGCGCCAATGCCCGCGAGCTGCGCCTGATCACCGACTCGCTGCCGGTCCTCATTGCCTTTTTCGATGCGGACGGGCTGTGCCGCTTCGCCAACGCCGCCAGCGCCGACTGGTTCGGAACCTCCCCGGCGGAGGCGCTCGGCCAGACCCTGGCGACGCTCGTCGGTCCGCAGGCCTCCGCCGAGGCCCAGGCACGCTTCGAGACCGCCCGCGCCGGCCGCGAGGTGCGCGCGGAGCGGGCCTGGCCCCGCCGGGACGGCAGCGCCCGCATCGCCGATATCCGCTACCTGCCGCGACCGATGCCGGACGGATCCACCGACGGCGCCTACCTGTTCGTGACGGACATCTCGGACGCCAAGCGGATCGAGGCGATGCTGGAGCGCGAGGTCGGCGAGCGCACCCGCGAGCGCGACCGTCTCTGGCAGACGACCACCGACCTGATGGGAACGGCCGAGCTCGACGGCCGTCTCCGCAGCGTCAATCCGGCCTGGGAGCGTCTGCTCGGCTGGAGCGAGGGGGAGCTGCTCAAGCGGCCCTTCCTCGATTTCATCGATCCCGAGGATCATTCCGCGACCGGTGCGGTGCTGGTCCGGCTCGCCGGGAGCGAGCGGGTCACCGATTTCGTCGATCGCATCCTCACTCGGGACGGCCGCCGGCGCACGGTGATGTGGACGGCGGTGCCGGAGGGCGACTGCTTCCACATCATCGGCCGCGACATCACCGAGCAGCGCCTCGCCGAGGAGCAGTTGCGGCAGGCACAGAAGATGGAGGCGGTCGGGCAACTCACCGGGGGCATCGCCCACGACTTCAACAACCTGCTCACCGGCATCGTCGGCTCGCTCGACCTGATGCAGACCCGCATAGCCCAGGGCCGCGTCGATGCGCTGGAGCGCTACGCCGCGGCCGCCCTGTCCTCCGCCCACCGCGCCGCCTCGCTCACCCATCGCCTGCTCGCCTTCGCCCGGCGGCAGCCGCTGGAGCAGAAGCCCGTCGACATGAACGCCCTCGTCACCGGCATGGAGGACATGCTGCGCCGCTCCCTGCCCGAACAGGTGCGCCTCGAGATCGTCGCCGCGGAGGGGCTGTGGCTCACGCTCTGCGATCCGCATCAGCTCGAGAACGCGGTGCTCAACCTCGCCATCAATGCCCGCGACGCGATGCCGAACGGCGGCCGGCTGATGATCGAGACGAGCAATGCCCGGCTCGATCCCGCCGAGCTGAGCCTGCAGCCCGGGGCGCGCGACCCGGAGGCCTTCGAGGGCGCCTATGTCTGCGTCCGCGTGACCGACACCGGGCTCGGCATGCCGCCGGAGGTCGCGGCGCGGGCCTTCGAGCCGTTCTTCACGACGAAGCCGCTCGGCATGGGAACCGGTCTCGGTCTCTCGATGATCTACGGTTTCGCCCGCCAATCGGACGGGCAGGTCAGGATCAGCTCGGAGCCCGGCCGGGGAACGGCGGTGACGATCTACCTGCCCCGCCACCGCGGCGCCCTGCCGGACGAGCCGGCGCCGGCGTCTGCTCCCGAACCGATGCGCTCGCAGCGGAACGAGACCGTGCTCGTGGTCGAGGACGAGCCGGTCGTGCGCGATCTCGTGACGGAGGTGCTGCGCGATCTCGGCTACCGGACGATCGAGGCGCAGGACGGGCCGTCGGGCCTGGACATCGTGCGCTCGCGCGCCCGGGTCGATCTCCTCGTCACCGATGTCGGCCTTCCGGGCCTGAACGGCCGCCTTCTCGCCGAGCAAGCCCGCGCCCTGCGCCCCGGTCTCAAGGTGCTGTTCATGACGGGATATGCCGAGAACGCGATGTTCGGCGGCGGCCGGCTCGACCCGGACATCCAGATGATCACGAAGCCCTTTCCGGTTGAGCGGTTCGCTGAACGCATCCAGGAGATGATCGAGCATTCGTGAAGCTTGGCCGGGCTTGAGCGTGCCGCGGGGGCTTGCTTGGCCGGACGGATTTATCGAGTTGTGGACGGGCCGGAACGGGCCAACATCGCGGACGTTGACCGGCGCAGAGATGAACTTGTTTCCGGGTTGCGACGAGCGAACAGACGAGCGGAATGGGTGCTGATACGCCAGAGGGCGGCTTTTCGGGGATTGGCGGGATGGAGACCCCGTTCGACCTCGGCGATGGCTTCCGTCGGTTTGCCGACCATGTGCCGCTGATGATGTGGCGGACGGACGATTCCGGGCGCTCCAGCTATCATAACGAGTGCTGGCTCCAGTTCACGGGGCGCCTCCTGGCCGACGAGATCGGCGATGGCTGGCGCCAGGGATTGCATCCGGACGATTTCACGCGGCACGCCGAGATCGTCGCGAAAGCCTTCGAATCGCGCCTGCCGTTCACCGTCGAGTTCCGCTTGCGCCGCCACGACGGCGCCTATCGCTGGCTCCTCGATACCGGCCGTCCGCTGGAGGAGAACGGGGTCTTTCACGGCTATCTCGGCTCGTGCTTCGACATCACCGATCGCAAGAACGCCGAGGAGCATGCCGAGCACGCGCTTCTCGAGAAGGAGACGCTGCTGGCCGAGATCTATCACCGGGTGCGCAACAACCTCCAGGTGATGGTGAGCTTGATCGGCCTCTACGGCCGCGCTGCGCCGGAAGCGTGCCGCGGCAGCTTCGATGCTCTGGGTCAACGGGTGCGAGCGATCGCCCTGGTGCAGCAGCACCTCCACGAGGCGCCGCATATCGCGTCGATCGACCTGCGCGACTATCTACGCCGGCTCGCATCTGGACTCGGGCAGTTGCGCCGGGCCGGACGGATCAGCGTCGGGATCGAGGGGGAGGGGACGAGCCTCGTCGAGCCCCGCACGGCCAACGCTCTCGGCATGATCGTCGCCGAGATCGTCGCCGAATGCCTCGATGCCACGAACGAGACCGTGACCTGCGGCATCGTCATCCGCATCGATGCCGGCGTCGGGGCGCCGGTGCGTCTCGCGATCATCTCCGGCTCCGGCGAGGCGGCGGTCGAGGGGCGGGAGGGCGTGCCGAAGCTCGGCCCCCGTCTCATCGCCGCCTACGCCGCCCAGGCTGAGATCGCCGTGAGCGGCACGGCGACGGCCGCCGATCCGCTCCTGCTGCAACTGCCGGAGGCCCGGGCCTACGTGCCGCCCTCGCTGCCGCCCGCCCTGCGCTGACACGTCCGCGAGGGGGAACCCTCGCAGGCCCGGCCCGCGGTCGCTATATCCGCTTCGACCGTCCGACGCTCCTGAACGCGTGTGCCATGCTGCCCGACCTCGACACCATCATCGAGAACTTCGAACTCATCGACGACCCGCACGAGCAACTCGTCTACGTGATGGAGCTTGGCCGCGCCCTGCCGCCCATGCCGGAGGCCTGGAAATCGGAGCAGAACCTCGTCCGCGGCTGCGAGAGCCAGGTCTGGCTCGTGGTCTCGACGGACGAGGACCGCGGCGGGCTGACGATCGTGGGCGACAGCGACTCGCACCTCGTGAAGGGCTTCGTCGCGCTCATGGTCGCCCTCTATTCCGGCAAGAGCCCGGAACAGGCCGCGAAGCTGGACGGGCTCGACCTGCTCAAGCAGCTCAATTTCGGCGCGCACGTCACCTCGAAGCGCTCGAACGGCGTCCGTGCCATGGTCGAGAAGATCCAGCGCGACGCGAGCCGGGTGTCCTGATCGGTCGAGGCCGGCGGCGCGCATCGGAGCGTCGCGCGCCATACCGGAGCGTCCTCCGATAAGCCGACATCCGGCTCTCGAGGGAGACTTTGGGTCTGATACTGCTTCCCGTCATTCCGGGGCGCTGACAAGCGAACCCGGACCCGAAGGGGCGCGCCGGAGGCGTGCAATCCACGACTGGCCTGGACGCCATATTCCAGCCGCGCATCACGGGTGGATCCAGGGTACCGCTGCGCGGCCCCGGGATGACGGCGGATGGTGAAACCGAAGTGATCAACCGGAACGCGTAGGATTCACAGCTAACCGACTTCCGGCGAGCGCCAGGCGCGGCTACGCGCCCGCTCCGGCCCGGTCGCCTCGCGGGCGATGCCGTAATGCTCGGCGAGTCGCCCCAGCGCGATGCGCGCCACCACCTTGGCCGAGCGTGCGGGCCAGCGCCGCTCCGCCTCGATCCGCTCCAGGCCCTTCAGGAAGCCGCACAGGTCGATCAGCAGGCCCGACAGATCCGAGCCAACCGCCGCCAGCGCGAGATCGACCCGCTGACGCGCGGCGATGACCCGGTCGGAGGCCGAGGCCGGATCGCGCGGGCCGCCGCCATCGACCCGCGGCGCGGTCCAGTCGGCCGAGAGCTGCGGCAGCAGCTGCGCGGCGGCGAGGTCGTGGCGCAACCGCTCCCCCGCGGCGAACGCGGCCGCGTCGATCATCGGTTCTCCGTCGCGTCCGCGCCGGCGGGCCATCCAGGCGAGAGGGCTCTCGGCCGTGTCCCGCAGCCGCTCCGCGTCACCCGAGGTCTCCCGGACGACGGCGAGATGCTGCATCCGGAAGCTGTCGGGTCCGCAGGCCTCGGCGCGCCGCAGACGCGCCCGTCCGGCCGCCCCGATTACCAGCCGGTTGCGCCGCCCGTCGTCCCGGGCCGCGAGATCGGCCGCCACCAGGGTCTCGCCCGCCCGCGCGGAGAAGCGCCCCGCCCCCAGCGAGACACCCTGACCACCCCTGCGCACGATCAGCGTCTCCGGCGCGCTCGGATCGGGGAAGGCGTAGGCGCCATCGGATGCCAGCGCCGCCAGCAGGCGTTCGGCCTCTCGACCGAGGGAGCCCGCTTCGTTCATGTTTTGTTCTTTACTCATCGTGCCACCCGAACCGAACCGACGGCGGGAAGCTAAGGGAAAATCGTCCTAATACAAGTCTTGACAGCCTTCGGTGCTGCCACTGGTTGCACCGTCACGCTGGTATCGGATCCGCGTCAGGCCTGAGCCGGCTTGGTCGGCGCCTTCTTGAGGATCTCGGTGATCTCGTCCTCGGACTTGCCGCGCACCTCGTAGCCCATCCGCTCGAAGCGCTCGATCAGCTGATCGCTCTCGCAGGCGGAGCGGGCGGCCCACTCCGCCAACGCCGTATTGGTCTTGGACAGTTGTTCGTGGAGATCGTCGTCGCTCATGTCGAAGGAATGCAGCAACGCTTCCTCCGTTCCACGACAAACGTGTTGATAAGATGATTCGGTCCGTCCGATGACCGGGCCGGTCGAAGATGAGTCGGCAATCCACTGCGCCGACGCCGAGCGCGGCGCAGTGGATTCCGCCTGAGACGAGCGTCGGACCGCGATCAGGCGGCCGCGTCGTAACCCGGGCGCACCTGGCCGAGACCGATCGCCTTGGCGAGATCGGAGCGGGCCTTGGCGTAGTTCGGCGCCACCATCGGGTAGTCGGGCGACAGGCCCCACTTGGCGCGGTACTGCTCGGGAGACAGATTGTACTTGGCGCGCAGGTGCCGCTTCAGCGACTTGAAGGTCCGCCCGTCCTCCAGGCAGACGATGTAGTCGGGCTGAATCGACTTCTTGATCGGCACGGCCGGCTGCTGCGGCTCCTGCACGACGGGCTGCGGTGCGGCGACACGGCCGCTTCCGACCTGGATCAGGGCGCCGTGGATGCCGCCGATCAGGCCGGCGAGCTCGGCGGCGGGGACCGGGTTGTTGCTCACGTAGGCGGCGACGATGTCGGCCGTGAGAGCGACGTAATCGACCGACGTCTCGGGTTCGTTCATGTTCTGGGTTGTCCCTTCGCATGCATCGCGCACAATCGATCCAGCCCAACGTCCAACAGGAAGACGCGAAACGGACAGGAAAGGACCGGCTTGTGCAATCGTGCCGCTTGTTTTCGGTTTGGAGTGACGCCCCCTCAGTCACCGGTTCTGCCTAGAACATCTACTTTAGACCTGCAAGACAGAACGGGTATGCACAACTGAACGGGTTCGCCGCCTCCGGCACGTGCACAATTTGCCGTGAATGCTCCAGCTCGCGTCGCTTCGAGCGTCCGATCGGCTGCGACGGGCCGGACGACCGATCGCGGCACCGGGCGCTCGGCCGCCTTGCGGCGGGCGCCGCGGCACGGCACACCGCCTGCCAGTCCACGCGTTCCCATCAGCGTCCCAATCAGCGTCACCCACGCGTTCCGACCGGAGTTCGGCGATGACCTTCGTGCCACCCCCCTTCGCCCTGCCGCCCGCGGCGCCCGCGGCGGACGCGCGCCCGCACGCCTTCGAACTGTTCGGTCGGCGCGTCGAGGATCCCTTCTCCTGGCTCAAGGACGAGAATTGGCGCGCGGTGCTGAAGGACCCCGCGGCGCTGGCGCCGGACATCCGCGCCTATCTCGAGGCCGAGAACGCCTATGCCGAGGCGGCGCTCGGCGGCGCCGCGGACCTGCGCAAGGCCCTGGTCGCCGAGATGCGGGGGCGCATCCGCGAGGACGACGCCTCGGTGCCGGAGCCCGACGGACCCTTCGCCTACTATTCCCGCCACCGCGAGGGCGGGCAGCACCCGCTGATCTGCCGCCGCCCGCGCACCGTCCACCGCATCGCGGAGGAGCCGGAGGACGGCGAGATCGGCGAGCAGATCCTGCTCGACGGCGATCAGGAGGGCGAGGGCCTCGCCTTCTTCGAGATCGCCGGCGCCGCCCATTCCGACGACCACCGCCTCCTCGCCTGGGGCGTCGACACAAAGGGTTCGGAACTCCACACCATCCGCGTGCGCGATCTCGACACCGGCGTGGACCGGCCGGAACGGGTCGAATCGACCGCGGGCGACGCCGTCTGGAACGCGACCGGCACCGCCTTCTTCTACGTGGCGCTCGACGAGAACCACCGTCCGGCCCGCGTCATGCGCCACCGCCTCGGCACCGATCAGGCGGAGGACTCGGTCGTCTACGAGGAGGCCGATCCGGGCTTCTTCGTGCATATCGGCCGCACGCAGTCGGGCACCTACCTCACCGTCACGGCGAGCGACCACGAGACCGCGGAGGTCCACCTGCTCGACCGCGCCGACGACGAGGGAGCGCTCCGCTGCGTCGCGGTCCGCCAGGAGCGGCTGATCTACTCGGTCGAGCACTGGGGCTCGTATCTCGTCATCCTGACGAATGCCGACGGCGCGGTGGACTTCAAGGTCGTCACCTGCCCCCTCGACGCCACCGGGCGGGAGAACTGGCGTGACGCGGTGCCCTACCGGCCCGGCGTGATGATCCGGCACCTCCACGTGCTCGGCAATCACCTCGTGCGGCTCGAACTGGAGAACGCTCTGCCGCGCATCGTCGTGCGCGACATGAAAGGCGACGAGCACACCGTCTCGTTCGCCGAGGAAGCCTACTCGCTCGGCCTCCTGCCCGGCTACGAGTTCGAAACGGCACGCATCCGCTTCGTCTATTCCTCGATGACGACGCCGGCCGAGACCTACGACTACGATTGCGTCACCCGCGCCCGCATCCTGCGCAAGCGCCAGGCCGTGCCGAGCGGCCACGAGCCCGCCGACTACGTCACCCGGCGCCTGTTCGCGACGGCGCCGGACGGCGAGAGCGTGCCGATCTCGCTCCTGCACCGTCGCGGGCTCACCCTCGACGGCTCGGCGCCTCTGCTGCTCTACGGCTACGGCTCCTACGGCACGCTGATGCCGGCGGGCTTCCGCACCAACCTGCTGAGCCTCGTCGATCGCGGCTTCGTCTACGCCATCGCCCATGTCCGCGGCGGCACCGAGAAGGGCTGGAACTGGTACCTCGACGGCAAGCGCGAGAAGAAGCCCAACACCTTCACCGATTTCGTCGCCTGCGGCCGGGCGCTGATCGAGGCGGGCTATACGAGGCAGGGGCGCATCGTCGCCCATGGCGGCAGCGCGGGCGGCATGCTGATGGGGGCGGCGGCGAATCTCGCCCCGGAGCTGTTCGCCGGCATCGTCGCCGACGTGCCCTTCGTCGACGTGCTCAACACCATGCTCGACGCGGACCTGCCGCTCACCCCGCCGGAATGGCCCGAATGGGGCAATCCGGCCGAGAGCGAGGCGGCGTTCCAAACGATCCTGTCCTACTCGCCCTACGATAACATTGCCGCCAAGGCCTATCCGGCGATCCTTGCGCTCGGCGGTCTCACCGATCCGCGCGTGACCTACTGGGAGCCGGCCAAATGGGTGGCGCGGCTGCGTGCCGCCATGACCGGCGGCGGCCCGATCCTGTGCAAGATCAACATGGAGGCCGGGCACGGCGGCGCCGCCGGCCGGTTCGACCGCCTGGAGGAGGTCGGGCTGATCTACGCCTTCGCCCTGATGGCGGCCGGGCGCGCCGGGACGGCGGCCTGAGGACGTTCGAGCCCGGCCGCGACCGATCGCGCGGCCGGGCTTCGACAAAATCGGGCGGAGAGGGCAGAACAACACGCGCGTCTTTGCTATGCTGCCCCAGCAAAAATAAGATCAGAATAATAATCAAGCAGACCATTAGGGAGGAACACGATGAAGCATCTCGCGATCGCAGCCGCGATGCTGTTCGCGCTGCCGCTCGCCGCCATGGCCGAGGAGGGCGCGCCCGAGGCCGGCGCGACCGCTCCGAAGGCGCCGCAGACGGCGCAGGAGCGCAAGGAGGCGAACGCCGCCAAGCTGGCGGGGCTCGTCCGCTTCGTCGGCGAATCGTGCAAGGAGGCTCGGCCCGATTACGAGCGGTTCAAGTCGGTGGTGGCCGCCATGGGCGTCGATCTCGACGCGATCTCGAAGGGCGAGTTGCTCATGCGCAGCATGGGCTACACCGAAGCCTACCGGAAGAACGTCGATGAGAGCTGCCGCAAGGCGCAGGAGATGTTCGGCGAGAAGGGCACGGCGATCCCCGGCCTCGTCCTGCGCAAGGCCTTGTAACCGAGGCCCATTTTAAGCGCCCGTTCACCGCGCTGAGCGAGAGTGCCCGCACGAGTGGCGTTCGGCGGCACGCCTCCTTCGGAGGTTGGCCGCCGCGAACAGGCGGGCGTTTCGCGCGATGGGGGGACGGGCCGGTCAGGGAAAGCGGCTGCGTCTGGGTGGGGCTCTGCTCCGCGCCGGCCTCGCCGCCGGTCTCTGCGCCTGGATGTCGGGGGCGGAGGCGGCCCGGCTCGTCTCGGCCAAGGGCGCGCAGCCGCCGGAGGGCTACGGCCGCATCGTCCTCACCTTCGATGAACCGGTCGCCGTCAAGGCGCGGCTCTCGGGCGCGATCCTCGTGCTCAGCTTCGGCGAATCGGTGGGCGCCGGCCCCGAGCGGATCGCGGCGGGCATGCCGGATTTCGTCGCGGTGGTGCGGCGCGACCCCGACGGCTCGGCCTTGCGCCTCGCCCTGCAGCGCCCCTACCGCATCAACGTGCAGGATGCCGGCGAGCAGGTCTTCATCGACCTGCTGCCGGAGAACTGGAAGGGCTTTCTGCCGCCGCTTCCCATCGAGGTGGTGGCCGACCTCGCCCGACGGGCGGCGGCCGCCGAGGCGAGCCTGAAGGCGCGCAATCCCGCTCCGGTGCCGCGCCCGCTCACCCTCGAACTCGCCCATACCGAAGCGCGGACCCGGCTCGCGCTGCGCCTGCCGGAGGGCACCGAGGCCGCCTTCGCTCCGAACGGTGCGGGCACGCGCCTGACGCTGCCCGGTACGTGGCGCATCGACGACCTGGCGCTGCGGGGACGTCTGTCCCCGAGCATCGGCCGTGTCGCCGTCGAGACGGAGGCGGGCGAAGCGCGGATCGTCGCGAGCCCGGCCGAGGGCGTGAGCCTCGCCACCGCGCGGGACGAGGATGTCGTCACCATCGACTTCCTCCCGAAGCCGAAGCCCGCGGAGAGCCCGGCACCATCGGCCGCCGGCGCCAAAGGCGAGGCGAAGGAGGAGCCGAAGGACGCCGCGAAAACAGCGGCGGCACCGGCCGCGCAGGCCGCGGACGCGTCGGCGATGCGCCGCGCGGCGCCGGCACCCGTGTCGCGCAAGGCGGGATCGGGCCTCGTCTTTCCCTTCGCCAAACGCGTGCCCGCGGCCCTGTTCGAGCGCGGCGGCATTGCCACCCTCGTCTTCGCCACGACCGATCCCGTCGCCGTGCCGCCGCCCGGCGCCACCGGCCTCGTCGCCGTCGCGCCCCCGCGGCGCGTCGGCAGCTTCACCGTCCTTCGCTTCGCCATGCCCAAGGGACGGCTCGTGGACCTGTTGCCGGTGACCGAACCCGACGGCTGGGAATTGGTGACCGGGGACGGCCTCTCGCCGAGCGAGAGCCTGACCGCCCAGCGCATCCCGTCCGCGCAGGGCCGGCTCGGGATCACCCTGCGGCTGCCCGCGGCCGGTCCCGCCGGCTGGCTCGATCTCGACGGCGAGCGCATCGCCGTCGTCACCTCCGACGGCACGCGTCCGGCGGGGGTGGTCAAGGCGCAGCGCTTCGTCGAGTTCGAGCTGATACCGAGCCGTCTCGGCCTCGCCGTGCTCGCCAATGCCGACGACCTCATCGTCCGGCCCGACCTCGACGGCGTGACGATCGGCCGTGAGGGCGGCAAGGAGGCGGGCAAGGAAGGCCGGGAGAGCGGACTCTCGGTGTCGGGCGTCTCCCGCCCCGCCGATCCGCCCGTCGGTGCGGTCACGGAACTGGCGATCGACCGTGAAACCTGGGAGAAGGCGCAACGCGGCGACGTGCGCGCCACGCTGCGGGAGGGCCTTGCCGCCGCCGTCGAGGCGCATCGCCGCGACCGCGGCGCCGCCCGCCTCGCCCTGGCCAAGGCGATGATCGCCAACGACCTCGACGTGGAGGCGCTGGGCGCCTTGAATGCCGCCGCCGCCGAGGACGTCGTGATCGACGGCGACCGCCAGACGGTGCTGCTGCGCGGCATCCTGCTCGCCCGGATCGGACGGACCGAGGAGGCGCGCAAGCTCCTCTCGGAGGAGCGGCTCACCACCAATCCCGAAGCCCGGCTCTGGCGTGGCTACACCGACGCCCTGGCCGGCCGGTGGAGCGAGGCGGCGAGCGCCCTGCGCGCCGGCGAGTCGGTCCTGGAGCGCTACCCCGAGCCTCTCGCCTCGGTGTTCCACGCCGCCGCCGCCGAAGCCGCGGTCGAGACCGGCGATTGGGAGGCGGTCACGCGGGAATCGGTCGCCGCCAGCCGTGCCGCGACCGACTACACGCGGGATCGGCTGACCCTGCTGCGGGCGAAGATGGACGAGGCGACCGGGCGCGGCGCGGCGGCGCTGGCAGCCTACGAGACGCTTCGGAGCCAGGCACCCTGGCCGCTGGCGGCGGAGGCGACGCTGCGCGCGGCGTCCCTCGGCCACGCGCTCGGGAAGACGACCCTGCCCGATGCGATCGACCAGCTGGAGGTCCTGGCCCTGACCTGGCACGGCGGCCCGACCGAGATCGGGACGCTCGGCGCCCTCGGCGGCCTCTACGAGGAAGCCGGGCGCTGGCGCAAGATCTTCACCACCGCGCGCCGCGCCAACACCCTCAACCCGCAGGCGCCGATCGCCCGCGCCCTGCACGAGCGGGCGATGGCCGTGTTCGAGGACCTGTTCCTGGGCCCGCGCGGCGAGAAGCTCGGCGGCGTCGAGGCGCTGGCGCTGTATTTCGACTTCAAGGACTTCGCGCCCGCGGGCCGGCGGGCCGACGAGATCGTGCGGCGCCTGGCCGACCGCCTCGTCGCCCTCGACCTGCTCGATTCTGCCGACGAGCTGCTGCAGTACCAGATCGATCACCGCCTGGAGGGGGCGGCCCGCTCCTCGGTGTCGGCGCGGCTCGCCACGATCCGCCTGATGGAGGGCAAGCCGCTCGAAGCGCTCCAGACGCTCGATGCGACGCACTTGCCCGAGCTTGCCGAGGACGTGCGCCGCGCCCGCGCGCTGCTGCGCGCGCGTGCCCTGTCGGACCTGTCCCGCACCGATCTCGCCCTGGAGACCGTCGAGGGCGAGACCGGCGCCGATGCCGAGCGGCTGCGGGCCGACATCCTGTGGGCCGCCCGGCGCTGGCGCGAGGCCGGGGAGGCGCACGAGATGATCCTCGGGCCGGCCTGGCGCTCCGGAAAACCCCTCGACGACACGGCGCGGGCCGACGTGATCCGTGCCGGCATCGCCTACGGGCTCGCGGGAGAATCGCTCGGGCTCGAGCGGCTCAAGGCGAAGTTCGCCGGCCCCATGGCCGAGAGCGCGGATGCCCGCACCTTCGCCATGCTGACGCGGCCGGACGCGCCCCGCTCCGCCGCCTTCCGCGACGCGGCTCTGCGCGCCACCAAGGCGGAAACGCTCGCCGCCTTCCTCTCGGAGTACCGCAAGCGCTACCCCGACAGCGCCGTGCCGGAGCCCGGCAGCGCCGCGACGGCCAACCGCGCGGAGGCGCCGTCCCCGCCGCCGGGGTGAGGGTCAGTAGCGGCCCCGTCCGCGCTGCGCGTCGATGCTCCACGGGCCGGGGCCGGCGAAGGCGATGTAGAGGAAGATGAAGCAGAACAGGATCGCCGCGTCGCCGCCGTTCAGGGCCGGGAAGAAGCTCTTGGGCGCGTGGGCGATGAAGTAGGCGAACGCCATCTCGCCGGAGAGGATGAAGGCCACTGGTCGGCTGAACAGCCCGACCACGAGCAGCGCGCCGCCGACGAGTTCGAGCAGTCCGGCGATGCCGGACATCGACATCAGCGGAGGGTTCATCGCGCTCGGCGGGAAGCCGAGGATCTTCTGCGTGCCGTGCGCCATGAAGATCAGCGCCGAGACGATCCGCAGGATGCTCAGCATCCGCGGCGCCCATTGCGCGGTGGCGGTCGTCAGATCCATGCCTCGACTTCCTCTCGACGCGGCCGCCGCAACCTCGAATCGTGACGCCGGGGCCTCACCCTCCGTAGCTTTGAATGAGGGAGCCCGCCACCAGCGTCCACCCGTCGACCAGGACGAAGAAGATCAGCTTGAACGGCAGCGCGACGGTGGCCGGCGGCAGCATCATCATGCCCATCGCCATCAGCACCGAGGCGACGACGAGATCGATGATCAGGAAGGGGATGAAGAGGAGGAAGCCGATCTCGAAGGCGCGCCGCAGCTCCGAGATCATGAAGGCGGGGGTGACGATCTCCAGGCCGATCGCCTCGGGCCCCGCCGGAGCCGGCTGGCGGGCCATGTCGAGGAACAGCTTGAGGTCCTTCTCGCGGACGTTGCGCAGCATGAAGGTCTTGAACGGGGCGGAGGCCCGCTCGAAGGCCTGGGACTGGCTGATCTGGCCGGCGACGAGGGGCTCGACGCCGGCCCGATAGGCCTCGCGCGCCGTCGGCGCCATGACGAAGGCGGTCAGGAACAGGGCGAGGCTCACCATCACCGTGTTGGGCGGGGCGGTCTGCGTCCCGAGCGCCGAGCGCAGGATCGACAGCACCACGACGATCCGGGTGAACGAAGTCGCCATCACCAGCACGGAGGGCGCGAGCGCCAGGACCGTGATCAGCGCGACGAGCTGGAGCGCCCGCTCGGTGGTGCCGCCCGCGCCGAGATCGAGGGTGACGCTCTGCGCCCAGGCCGCGCTCGAGCCGCCCGCCAGCAGCAGGACGGCCGTGACGATCGTCAGGGCGGTGAATCGCGGCAGGCGCCGGCGGGGGGAGGGGGTCATCGCGGACCGCACCCTGCGGCGTGACGCGGTCGCGCACAAGCGACGCGACGACACGCTGCCCGCGGGATCACACGTCGTCGTCGCCGACGACGCCCGCCTCGTCCTGGGCCTGAAGCACCGCCGGGCGCGGCATCGAGATGATGTTGTAGCCCGAATCGACGAAATGGATCTCGCCGGTCACGCCGCCCGAGAGATCGGACAGCAGGTAGAGCGCGGAATTGCCGACATCGTCGAGCGTCACCGTGCGCCGCAGCGGCGCGTGCGCCTTCTGGTGGTTGTACATCAGCCGGGCATCGGCGATGCCGGCGCCGGCGAGCGTCCGCATCGGCCCCGCCGAGAGGGCGTTGACGCGGATGCCGTCGGGCCCGAGGTCGGTGGCGAGATAGCGCACCGAGGCTTCGAGCGCGGCCTTGGCCACGCCCATCACGTTGTAGTTGGGCATGACGCGGGTCGAGCCGGCATAGGTCAGCGTCAGCAGCGCGCCGCCCCGCGGCATCCGCGCGGAAGCGCGCTGGGCGATTTCGGTGAAGGAGAAGCAGGAGATCGTCATCGTCCGCGAAAAGTTCACCCGGGTCGTGACGTCGACGTAGCGGCCCTTGAGCTGCGCCTTGTCCGAGAAGCCGATGGCGTGGACGATGAAGTCGATCCCCTCGGGGAAGCGCTCGTCGAGGGCGGCGAAGGCGGCGTCGACGGTGGCGATGTCCTCCACGTCGCAGGGCAGGACGATGTCCGACCCGACGGAGGCGGCCAGCGGCGTCACCCGGCGCCCCAGAGCCTCGCCCTGATAGGTGAAGGCGAGTTCCGCTCCGTGCCGGTGCAGGGTCTTGGCGATGCCCCACGCGATCGAGTGATCGTTGGCGACCCCCATGATGAGGCCGCGCTTGCCCGCCATCAAACCCGTCATTCTCTCATCCGTACGCGTTCGGCCCGGCGCCGCGGCGCCCCGTCCGAGGCTTAGCCCGCCGGGCGAGGGCCTGTCCACGCGTCGCGCTCGCCCGCGCGTGTACGAAGGTCAGGCCCACACTCACGGCACGCACGAAAAAGCCCCGGCGCGGGTGCGGCGGGGCGCGGCGATGTGCGGAGGTGAAGAATTTCCTCAGAAGTAGCCGCGGGTCCCGGCCTGCGCGTCGTCTATCAGCGTCTGCTTGGCCCGCACCGCGACAGTCGCAGCGAAAGCGAGGCTCATCACGGTGAACAATGCGAGGGCGACGATCATGCTCTTTGCCTGCCTATCGAAGCAGGAACGCGAGGGTCATTGGTCGGTTCCGCCGATCCGTCAGAAGACGGACCGGGCTATGCTTGGCTATTGTCTCGCAGTTGCGAAGACGGCGCCGGTCACGCGTCCGGATGCTTGAGCACGAGCGTCGCGTTGGTGCCGCCGAAACCGAAGGAATTCGACATGACGTGGCCGAGCTGCACCCCGTCCCGGCGCTGACGCAGGATCGGCATGTCGGCGAAGGCCGGATCGAGCTCGTCGATATGCGCGCTCTCGCAGATGAAGCCGTTGTTCATCATCAGGAGCGCGTAGATCGCCTCCTGCACCCCGGTGGCGCCGAGGGAGTGGCCGGTCAGCGACTTGGTGGCCGAGATCGGCGGGCAGGCCTCGCCCGCGCCGAACACCTCGCGGATCGCCTCGATCTCCTTGTCGTCGCCGACGGGCGTCGAGGTAGCGTGCGGATTGATGTAGTCGATCCTGGCGCCCTTCAGGTCCTCCATGGCCTGGCGCATGCAGCGCACCGCGCCCTCGCCGGAGGGTGCGACCATGTCGTGTCCGTCCGAGGTGGCGCCGTAGCCCGCGACCTCGCCGTAGATCCGCGCGCCGCGCGCCTTGGCGTGCTCGTATTCCTCCAAGACCAGCACGCCCGCGCCGCCGGCGATGACGAAGCCGTCGCGGTTGACGTCGTAGGCGCGCGAGGCGCGGGCCGGGGTGTCGTTGTAGCGCGAGGACATGGCGCCCATGGCGTCGAACAGGACGGAGAGCGTCCAGTCGAGCTCCTCGCAGCCGCCCGCGAAGATCGTGTCCTGCCGGCCGCCGCGGATGATCTCGGCGGCGTTCCCGATGCAGTGGTTCGAGGTCGCGCAGGCCGATGAGATCGAATAATTCACGCCGCGGATCTTGAACCAAGTGGCGAGCGTGGCCGAGGCGGTCGAGGACATCGCCTTCGGCACCGCGAACGGTCCGACGCGCTTCGGCCCCTTCTCGCGGGCGATGGCCGCGGACTCGACGATGGTGCGGGTCGAGGGACCGCCCGAGCCCATGATGATGCCGGTGCGGTCGTTGGAGATCTCCCGCTCCTCGAGGCCCGCATCGCGGATCGCCTGATCCATGGCGATGTGGTTCCAGGCGGTGCCGCCGCCGTGGAAGCGCATGGCGCGGCGGTCCACGACCCCTTCCGGATCAATCGACGGCGCGCCCGCGACCTGGCTGCGGAAGCCGTGCGCGGCCTGCGCCTCGGCATGCGAGATGCCCGAGCGGGCCTCGCGCAGGGAGGCCAGAACCTCCTGGGTGTTGCTGCCGATGGACGAGACGATGCCCATCCCGGTGATGACGACACGCCGCATGATGGCTCGTGCTGCTGGCGCCGCGGCTGGTGCGGCGTTTCCTCGGGAGGTCAGTTAGGATGATGCGCGGTCAATCTCAACCGCGCTTCGTGGGGCAGCCGCCGATCCGGCCGTCGGTCCGGCGCGAAAAGTATCCTCCGGAGCGGGGGCGCGGCGCCGGTCTCAGGAGCGGAACAGGGCCACGCGGAGGTCGCTCGCCTCGTAGATGCGCCGGCCGTCGGCCTCCAGCCAGCCGTCGGCGATGCCGAGCACGAGCTTGCCCTGGCGCACCCGCTTGATGTCGATGCCGTAGACGACCTGCTTGACGCTCGGCAGGACCTGGTCCGTGAACTTCACCTCGCCCACGCCGAGTGCCCGGCCGCGGCCCGGCGCACCGAGCCAGCCGAGATGGAAGCCGACGAGCTGCCACAGTGCATCGAGCCCAAGGCAGCCGGGCATGACCGGATCATCCTTGAAGTGGCAGGGGAAGAACCAGAGGTCCGGCCGGATGTCGAACTCGGCCAGCACGTGCCCCTTGCCGTGGGCGCCGCCCTCGGCCCCGATCGACGTGATCCGGTCGAACATCAGCATCGGAGGGAGCGGAAGCTGGGCGTTGCCGGCTCCGAACAGCTCGCCGCGCCCGCAGGCCAGGAGATCCTCGTAGGAGAAGCTCGAAGCGCGCTGCGGAGAAGCGCCGTCGGAATGCTGGTCGAGAGAGGCCATGGATGACGTACGGGTCCTCAGTGACGGACGGGTCCGATGCCGGAGAGCGGACGGGGCGTGACGGAATGGGCGCCTCGTTAGCACAGCCTTCCCGCCGTCACAAAGCGCGCCGACCCGAAGTGAACGACGGTCCGATACGCGCGGAAGCGGGATGAGCCATGCGTCATCCACCTATCAAGCCTGACCTGGATCCCGGACGGGTTGCCGCAGGGCTTCATGATCCGTATAATTTGCTTGCTATACTCATTCTAAATAAGTGGGAATCGTTCCCAGCGATGTCCGATCTGATGCCTCTACAGGCCGTACTGAACGCCCGGTCCCTCTCGCCGGTCGATGGCGCCGGGCGCCGGGGCTGCCCGCTCTCGGACCTGCGCGACCGCCTGCGCCGGGCCGGCCTGCGCCCGACCCGTCAGCGCCTCTCGCTTGGCTGGCTCCTGTTCGGCCGCGGCGACCGCCACCTGACGGCGGAAATGCTCTACGACGAAGCGATGCGCGCCAAGGTGCCGGTCTCGCTGGCGACCGTCTACAACACGCTGCATCAGTTCACCGAGGCGGGCCTGCTGCGGCAGCTCGCGCTGGACGGGTCGAAGGCCTATTTCGACACGAACCCGAGCGAGCACCACCACTTCTTCCTCGAGGAGGAAGGCGAGGTTCTCGACATGCCGGAATGCGGCATCTCGGTCGATTCGCTGCCCGAGGCCCCCGAGGGCATGGAGATCGCCGGCGTCGAGGTGATCGTCCGCCTCCGCCGCCGCAAGGTGTCCGGCCGCGCCTGATTCGGCTCCGGCCGCCATCGTGACGAAGAAGGGCCCGGATCACCGGGCCCTTCTTCGTTTCCGGCTCTCGCCTATTCCACGCGCTCGTCGGGGTAGACGCCCCAAAGGCGGCTCTGGCGGATGTAGCCGTCGACGTCGCCACGCTTGTCCGGAAGCGGCACGACGAGCCGGCACCACGTGCCGGTGCAGCTCTTCACGCTGCCGATCACGCCGGGCTGCAGCCGCGCCTGTTCGGCCGACTGGTCGTCGGCGCGGGCGTTCAGCGGCACGGTGGCCTTGGTCGCGTCGGCGCGCTCGCCGGAGGGCGGGATCACCACGGCGGTGCGGCGGCCCGAGAGGAGCGAGTGCAGCACCCAGCCCTCCGTCCCCTCCGAATCGCGGATGCGCCGCCACGTCTCGAACTCGGCGACGATCTCCACCGGCAGGCCCTCGCGCTGGAACACCCACAAGGTGCGGTGGTCCTTCGAGGGGCCCTCGCGCAGGTTGACGCGGTTGGTCTTCAGGCTGGCGTAGCGCGGAACCGGCAGCTTCGTCACCGGCCCCTTGCCGACCTCCGACGGAGGCGGCGGCGCGGCCTCGGCCGTCAGGGGCGCCAGAAGGGCGAACAGGGCTGCGAGCAGCGCGAGGCGGGTCGGATTCATGGGCGGATTGAGGGGCGGGTTCATCGAGGGAAGCTCAGGCGGGCGCATCGTGCCTCGTCTCCGATCCGTGGCTCCAAAGTCGTTCTCGCGGTGACGTTTCCGCACGAGGCCGGCGGATGCCGGGACCACCTGCGGCAAACGTCGGCGGGCGGGTGCCCGATCGATCGGCCGTTCGGCACTCATCCATCAGGGGCGGGGCCGCATTGTGTTCGCCGACCTCTCTGCTAGAGAGGCCGAACGTCCTGCGGCAGGCCGGTTCGTCCGGTCCGCCTCCGCTCCATCTGACCGCGCCATGGTTAAGGGAGCGTAAGCCGGGCCTCCGCGGCAGAGCGGGGAGGCGGTCGGCGCAGGCCGGGAACGCGGGGCGGCGTCGTCGGGAGGAAACATGTCGTCGTTGAAGCGCAAGCCGCTGGTGGTCGTCACCCGGCGTCTGCCGGACGCGGTCGAGACGCGCATGCGCGAGTTGTTCGATACACGCCTCAACCACGATGACGCGCCGCTGTCGCAGGAGGCGCTCGCCGCCGCGATCCGCGAGGCCGACGTGCTCGTGCCGACCGTGACCGACGAGATCGGGGCCGGACTGCTCGCCCAGGCCGGGCCGAACCTGCGGCTCATCGCCAATTTCGGCAACGGCGTCGATCACATCGACGTCGCGGCGGCCCTGGAGCGCGGCATCACGGTCACCAACACGCCGGGCGTGCTGACCGAGGACACCGCCGACATGACCATGGCGCTGATCCTGGCGGTGGCCCGCCGGATCGCGGAGGGCGCCCGCATCATTCCCGACGACGACTGGACGACCGGCTGGTCGCCGACCTGGATGCTCGGCCGACGCATCACGGGCAAGCGCCTCGGCATCGTCGGCATGGGCCGCATCGGCCAGGCGCTCGCCCGCCGGGCGCGGGCGTTCGGCCTGTCGATCCACTATCACAACCGCCGCCGGGTGCCGACGCATATCGAGGAATCCCTCGACGCGACCTACTGGGAATCCCTCGACCAGATGCTGGCGCGGGTGGACATCGTGTCGGTCAACTGCCCGCACACCCCCGCGACCTATCACCTGCTCTCGGCCCGCCGCCTCAAGCTGCTCAAGCCCGAGGCGATCGTCGTCAACACCGCCCGCGGTGAGGTGATCGACGAGAACGCGCTGGCGCGGCTGATCGAGGGCGGCGAGATCTCGGCGGCCGGCCTCGACGTGTTCGAGCAGGAGCCGGCGGTGAGCCCGCGCCTCGTGCGGCTCGCCCGTACCGGCAAGGTGGTGCTGCTGCCGCATATGGGCTCGGCGACCCACGAGAGCCGGACCGACATGGGCGAGAAGGTCATCATCAACATCAAGACCTTCATGGACGGCCACCGGCCGCCGGATCGGATCCTTCCGAGCATGCTCTGAGGCGTGCTCGACGGACTTGTTCCGGCGTCTCTCCCCGTCCTCATGCTGAGGCGCTGCGCCCGCAGCCTCGAAGCAGGCCTCGACGCTCCTCCCGAGCGGGCGGCGCCGTCGGATCGATCGTTCGGGCGTGCTTCGAGGCCCGCGACGCGGGCGCCTCAGCATGAGGAGCGATGGGCTTGCCGGAGTGGCCGGAGCGATCGCGTGGAGGGTCGGCGCGCTTCGAAACGTCGTCGCCGTCCCGGCCTACTCAGTCCAGCATCGACGGCACGCGGTCGGCCCGGATCGCCGCACGGGCCCGCGCCGAATCCACGTCCATCTGCGCGACCAGCGCCTCGGCGCTCGTAAACTTCTCCTCGCCGCGCAGGTACGAGAGAAGCTCGACGGCGACTTCCTGCCCGTACAGGTCGCCCGCGAAGTCGAACAGGTGCACTTCGAGGAGCGGCGCCCCGTCGTCGAAGGTCGGGCGGCGGCCGTAGCTCGCCACGCCGTCGTACAGGCGGCCGTCGGCGAGGCGCACGCGCACCGCGTAGATGCCGTGGGCGAGCCCGCAGGAGTCGAGGGCGAGGTTGGCGGTGGGGTAGCCCAGCGTGCGCCCGCGCTTGTCGCCGTGGCGCACCTGGGCCAGCACGAACCAGCGATAGCCGAGAAGGTCGTTGGCGCGCGCCACGTCGCCGGAGGCGAGGGCGGCGCGGATCGCGCTCGACGAGATCGGCGCGTCGCCGGGATCGGCCGAGACTGCGGGCACGATCCGGCAGGAGAGGCCGGCCGCCGCGCAGAGATCGGCGAGCATGCCCGGCGAGCCCTCGCGTCCGCGGCCGAAATGGAAATCGTGGCCGATCACCACGCCGGACAGGCCGAGTTCGTCGCGCAGCCAGCCCTCCACGAAGTCCCGCGCGCCGGTGCCGGCGAGCCGTGCATCGAAGCGGCGGACGATCAGCCCGTCGAGCCCGAGCCGCGCGAACACGATCTCCTTGGCCCGCGGTCCGGTGAGCCGGAACATCGGCTGGTCGGGCGCGAAGAAGGCGCGCGGATGCGGCTCGAAGGTCAGCACGGCGGCGGGGTGCGACCCGGCCTCGGCGCGCACGGTCTCGATCAGCGTCCTGTGGCCGCGATGCACGCCGTCGAAATTTCCGAGCGCGGCGACGGCACCCGCGAGGGCCGGCGGCACCGGATCGTCCTCACGGCAGACCGTGAAGGGCGTCGGGGAGGAGGGGAGGCCGGTCCCGGCGGGCGGCACGGCGTTCTCGTCGCCTGAGGGCATCGGCTCCTGCGATCGGATGTCTTGCGGGTGTCGAGGGCGTGTCGAGGAGGGAGAGGACCGACGGAGAGCGCCGGCGCGTCCGTGATCGTGCGGCCCGGCTCGCGGGGCCGGAGACTTGGCGAAATCAGTCTCCCCGGTCAAGCGAGTCGGGCGGGGCGCCGGATTAACCGCTTCGCAATCCGGGCCGCCTATTGTTCGAGGGACGGAAGGCAGCTCCGCTCGCACGCGTCGATGCGACGTTGATCGCTCGAGAGGGCCGCGCGCCGCCAGCAACGATCAGGGTACACACGGAGCAGACGTCAAATGGCCCTCGACCTCAGCATGCCGATCCTGGTGGTCGACGACTACCAGACCATGGTGCGCATCATCCGCAACCTCCTCAAGCAGCTCGGCTTCGAGGACGTGGATGACGCCTCCGATGGCACCGCCGCCCTCGCGCGCCTGAAGGGCCGCAAGTACGGCCTCGTCATCTCCGACTGGAACATGGAGCCGATGACCGGCTACGAGCTTCTGCGCCATGTCCGCGCCGACGAGGGCCTGCGCACCACGCCGTTCATCATGGTCACCGCCGAGTCGAAGACCGAGAACGTCATCGCCGCCAAGAAGGCCGGCGTGAACAACTACATCGTCAAGCCGTTCAACGCCGCGACCCTCAAGTCGAAGATCGAGGCGGTCTGCGGGGCCTGATCGCTCGGACCGCCGACGGAGTCTCTTCTCGCGAGGAGCCGAAGAGCCGGCGGGCCAGAGTGGTGCGACGACGTGGCGAGCGCCGATCCCGAACGCCTTGCGGTCGGGTCCGGCGCCGGAGGAACGGCCGCACCAGCGCACGGCCGACCTCGCACGCGTCGAATCAGAACGTCGCGAGAGATCACCCGAAAGATCGGCCCCAAAAGATCGGCTAAGAGTTCGACCATGGGAATGACGCTAACGGCACGCGACGGCCGGTCGCACAATTCGAGTCCTTCGGCGATGGTGAAAGAACTCCTCGACATCGCCGAGTACATCGCCAGCCTGCGGGACGCGATCGCCCTGCTTCGCGCCAACGAGCTGACCCGCGACCGTCTGCCGATGGTCCACGAGGAGCTGAGCGAGGTGGTGGCGGCGACCGCCGGCGCGACCAACTCGATCATGAACACGGCCGAGGCCATCCTCGCCCTGCCCGAGGGCAAGGGCTACCGCGATGCGGTCGAGGCGAAGATCTACGACATCTTCGAAGCCTGCACCTTCCAGGACATCACCGGCCAGCGCATCGCCAAGGTGGCGGAGGCGATGAGCCAGCTCGAAGGCCGGCTCGCCCGCTTCAGCGCCGCCGTGAAGGCCCGCGACGCGGCCGGCATCGACGAGATGGAGGCCGACCGCCGACAGCGCAACGAGTCGCTGCTGCTCAACGGCCCGCAGATGGGCGGTCCGGCGACGGCGCAGGACGCGATCGACGCGCTGTTCGCCTAGATTTCGCTGCGGCGAGCGCCCGGACCGGGCGACCGACGCCGCGCGAGGCCTGCCCGCGGCTGCCGGAAGAGGACGGACATCGTCCAGTCCTTACGGCCAAGCTGCCTTGATCCGACCATCGGGCGTGCAAAAACCTGTCACGGTCGTCCCGGAAGAAGGACGCGGGATCCGCAATCGGACTCGCAGGGGCTGGACCATGGCGAACCTCGATCTGCCGCCGGATCGCGCATCCGGTGACGCCCTCGACCGCGCCCGCGCGCAGGGGCAGCTGCATCACTCCATCGCGACGACGCTTCTCGTGATCGCCGCCGCCCGGGCCGAGCGGGAGGCGCCGCCGGTCTCCGCGGCGCGCCAGCGCCTCGCCCAGGTCTACGGTGCCACGCGGCTGCGCAAGCGGCTGGAGCGCGACGCCGCGCGCGGCTGACCGCGCCCCAGAGGTACGCTGTCGTCACCCAGCCCTACGCAAAAAATCCCGGAAGGGGCGGCGCTGCGGCGGAGGGCTCGGCGGCGGATCGGGGGAGGGG
>NZ_JBELQE010000024.1:0-2384 GCF_040270385.1 Methylorubrum podarium
CCCCTCCTGCCTCCCCTGCCCCCTCCTTCGAGGAGCGTTTCGGCACCCGCTGGACCGTCTGGGTCGGCGGCCTCGCCCTGGCCTTCGGCGCAATGCTGCTCGTGCGCTACTCGGCCGAGCGCGGCCTGTTCGGGCCGGGCATGCGGATCGCGGGTGGTTTCGCCCTCGCCTTCGGTCTCGTCGGGCTCGGCGAGGTCCTGCGGCGGCGCCTGCGCGGGGCCGAGCCGGTGCCCGCGATCTGGCCCGACGTGCCGGCCATGGTCACCGCCGCCGGCACGGTCGGCCTGTTCGGAGCGGTCTACGCCGCGCACGCGCTCTACGGCTTCATCGGGCCGGGCCTCGCCTTCGCCGGACTGGCGGTGACGGGCCTGGCCGCCATGGTCGCCGCCCTGCTGCACGGGCCGGCGCTCGCCGGGATCGGCCTCGTCGGGGCGCTCGCCACGCCGCTCCTCGTCGGCGGCGGCGGAACGAGCCTGTGGCCGCTCGCCCTCTACCTCCCGGTGGTGGCCGGCAGCGCCTACGCCTTTGCCTGGGTGAAGGGCTGGCGCGCCCTCGCCGTGGCGGCCGGAATCGGCGCGGCGGCCTGGGCCCTGTTCCTCACCCTCCTGCCCGGCGAGAGCGTGGCCGTGCAGGTCCACCTCGTGCTGCAGCAGGCGCTGGCGGTGCTCGTCTTCGCCGTCCTGCCGGGGCGCGGCGTGCCCGATGGGCAGGCGCGGCTCGACCGCTTCGCCGCCTTCGCCCTCGCGGTGATCGGTGGCGTGGCGCTGGCGGTGCTCGGCCTGACGGCGTCCGACGGCGGGCCGGGCTGGGCCGCGGCGGCGCTCGCCGCGACCGTGCTGCCCGCGCTCGCGGGCTTCGTCGCCGCGCCCGCCGCCGCGGGCAGCGTCGTCGCGGCCCTGACGCTGGCCGTCGCGCTCGTGGTCTGGCCGCAGGCGGCGGATCCCGCGGGCGTCCCCGACTTCCTCCTCTGGTCCGGAACCGAGAATCCCGGATGGCTCGTCGCGCTGGCGACGGCCGGGTCTCTGACGGTCGCGGGGCTCGGCGCGCTGCGGCTCCTGGGCGGCAGCCTCCTGCCCTACGCCACCGCCCTCACCTTCGCCGCCGGCGCGGCGGCGGCGCCCCTCGCGGCCCTCGCCCTCGCCGATCTGCGCATCGCAGGCGGCGCGGTGGCCCCGGGCTTCGCCGCCGCCGCGGGGGCGCTGGCCGCCGGGTTCTGCGGGCTCGCCGCCCTGTGCCGGCGCCAGGGCGACCAGACCCCCTCCCCCGCCCTGGCGCTCGGGCTCGGCGCCTTCGCCGCGGCGGCGGTGGCGAGCCTGTGCCTCGGCCTCGTCTTCGCCCTGTCGGGCGGCTCGCTGACGCCGGCCCTGGCCGGGGCGGCGCTCGCCACCGCCCTGATCGCCCGGCGCCTCGACATCCCGGCCCTGCGCTGGTGCGTGGCCGGGCTCGCCGTCGTCGTCGCCGCGCGGCTCGCCTGGGATCCGGCCCTGATCGGCGACGACCTGTCGCGCACGCCGATTCTCAACGGGCTCGTGCTCGCCTACGGCCTGCCGGCCCTGTGCTTCGGCCTCGCCGCCCGGGTGATCCGTCGGCCGGACCGGCCGGCGGACATTCCGGAACAGGTGGCGCAGGCCCTGAGCCTGCTCCTCTCGGCCCTGTTCGTTGTCCTCGAAATCCGGCACGCGCTGCATGGCGGCCGCCTGTCCGAGCCCGGCACGACCGTGCTGGAACAGGGCCTGACGACGCTGACCGCCCTCGGCTTCTCCCTGGTGCTGACGCGGGTCTCCGGCCCCTCGGCCTCGCCGGTGATCCGCTTCGGCGGCCTCGCCTTCGCCTGCCTCGCCCTGCTCCAGGGGGCGCTCGGCCTCGGGCTCGCCGCCAACCCCCTGCTCACCGACGAGCCGGTCGCGGGCGGGGTGATCCTCAACGACGCGGTGCTCGCCTACGCCCTGCCGGCGGCGGCGGCCTTCGCCCTGGCCCGGGCGGCCCGCGGCGTGCGGCCGGTCTGGTTCGTGCGCATGGCGGGCGCCCTGGGGCTCGCGCTGAGCTTCCTCGCCCTGTGCCTCGCCGTGCGGCACGGTTTCCAGGGCGAGCGGCTCGGGCTCGACCGCGAGACGGGACAGGCCGAGTGGTACGCCTACTCCGCGGCGTGGCTCGGCCTCGGCCTCGCCGCCCTCGGCTACGGCATCCTGCGCGGCTCGGCGACCGCGCGGCTGGCCTCCGCGGTCCTGGTGGGGCTCGCCACGCTCAAGGTGTTCCTGCTCGACCTCGCCGGGCTGGAGGGGCCGCTGCGGGCGCTGTCCTTCCTCGGGCTCGGCGCCTGCCTGATCGGCATCGGCCTCGTCTACCAGCGCCTCGTCTTCGCCCCCGCGCCCCCGCTCGTGCCC
>NZ_JBELQE010000025.1:0-41196 GCF_040270385.1 Methylorubrum podarium
CGGCAGGGGCGAGCGGGCGGGGGGCGGCGGCGACGCCGCGACCTGCACCGGCGCTACGGCCTGTTCCTTGGCCGCGACCGGTGCCGGGGACGGAGCCGGCGGCGCGGGCTCGGCGGCCGGGACGGCCGGAAGGCTCGCCCGGCGCGGTTCCGGCAGCGCTCCGGCCGTGGCCGGGGCCAGCGCGGGGACGCCGTCCTTCAGATCGGGCCATTGCGAGGCGACGGGTGCGATCCGGGCCGGGCGGGTCCGGGGATCGGCGAGATCGGAGAAGAACGAGAACGCCCCGACGGCGAAGGCGAGAAGGGCGACGCCCCCGCCCGCGACGCCCGCGACGACGGGCAGCCGGAAGCGGGCCTGAGCCCTCGCCTCGGACGGGCGGGTTTCGGACGGATGAATCGCCACCGACATGCGGTCGGCCTCTTGCACGTTGTACCCCTGCAACAACACGGCCTCGGCAATGCGGCGGCAAGATGTCCGGCGGGGCCTGAACAGAATTCAGGCGCCGCCCATCCACATGATTCTAGCGGAATCTGCGGGGCGGCCGAACCTGACCGGAAGGCGCCTGCCGCGGACAAGTCTCGCCCCGATCTGTTCTCGCGGACGATCTTAACGAAGGCGGTTTAACGGAGCGTGTAGCCGGGTCGGCGCCGCGCGCAGTTTTCCGCGGCCGGAGATCGGAGGCCACCGATCATAAGAGAAACATCAGTGGGCCGTGCGGCGCTGCGGCCTGGACCCGGCATGGACATTCGTCCGGGGATCGGCCACGGTGCCGTCCGTGCCGAAAGAGTAGAGATCTGAGACTTTTATCCGATGTCGGCTTGCCGAATTGTCCCGGGCCTGACGGGTCCGCGGCGCCCTCGGCGGACGGTGGTCTGACCGACCGCGAGGGCCCGTGCCGATACCCGCCGCGACGCAACCCGATCTGTCGCCGATGACGGCGCACCCGACGGCCGATCCCAACTCCGACGAGGCGCAGGATCGGGCCGGCGGCGCGGCCGTGCCGTTCTGGGCCGGCTGGTCGACCCGCACGCGCCTGATCCTGGTCGTTCTCGCCATCGATCTCTTCGCCGCCCTGGTCTCCTGCGGCGTGATCGTGCTGACCGCGCGCCAAGCCGTGCAGGTCGAGATGGCGGCCAGCCTCGCGACCGTCGAGCCGTTGGTGGCCGACACCATCCGCTCCCTGCGCAGCCCGAGCCCGGAGAGCGTGCTCCACACCCTCGACCTGCGCTTCCAGGCCCTGCGCCACGTGCGCGTGGCCATCCTCGACGCGGACGGTCGGCGCGTCGGCTTCGGCCCCTCCGAGCAGGGGCGCGAACAGCGCAGGGCGCCGCGCTGGTTCGTCCGGCTGATCGCCCCCGAGCCGCGTCAGCACGATCTGCCCATCCTCGTGCGGGGCGAGCGGATCGGCACCGCCGCGATCACGACCCAGCCCCTCGACGAGATCGAGGAGGTCTGGGGCTATGCCCGCTCGCTGTCGCTGGCCAGCCTGATCCTGAACCTCGCGGTCCTGGCCGCGCTCTACCTCGCGCTCGGGCGCATCCTGCGGCCGCTCGGCCGCCTCGCCGAGGGGCTGACGCGGCTGGAACGGCACGACTATACCGCCCATCTCGATCCGCCCGCCTCCCGCGAATTGTCGGTGATCGCCGAGCGCTTCAACCGCGTGGCCGGGGCCCTCGCCGAGGCGCGGGCCGCCAACGGCCGCCTCAACCGCCAACTCCTCACGGCCCAGGACGACGAGCGCGCCCGCATCGCCCTCGAACTGCACGACGAGTTCGGCCCCTGCCTGTTCGCCCTGGAGGCGAACGCGGCCTCCGTGGCGCGGCTCGCCGCCAGCCCCGGCGAGATCGACCGCGGCCGGCTCGCCGCGCGCGCCGGCGACATCGGCAGCATCGTCGGCCAGGTCCAGGTCCTCAACCGCGACCTCCTCAACCGCCTGCGCCCGCACGGGCTCGGCGAGGTGCCGCTCGCCGACTGCCTCAGCCTGCTCCTGCGCGATTTCCAGCGGCGTCATCCCGAGACCGTCTTCGAGGGCGCGTTCGAGGGGCTCGCCCGCGGCTACGGCGACATCGTCGATCTCACCGTCTTCCGCTGCATCCAGGAGAGCAGCACCAACGCCGTGCGCCACGGCGGCGCCCGCCACGTGCGGGCCCGCGTGGCCGAGGAGACCGACGCGGCCGGCGTGACGATCCTGCGGCTGAGCGTCGAGGACGACGGCACCGGCATCGCACCGGGCCACCGCGTCGGCCTCGGCCTGTCGGGGATGCGCGAGCGGGTCGAGGCGCTCGGCGGCCATCTCGGCCTCGCCGCGGCGTCCCTTGACAACGACACCTCCGGAACCGTTGTCCGGATCACCCTTCCGATCGAACCCGAGCGCGACGGCAGCGAGGTTCCGCCTCCGCCCGCCGCGCCGCAACTCAAGTGATGCGTGTAAGATGAACGCGCCGGTCAGCAGTCCCGTGATGAAAGCGGCGTCGGGCAAGGGCGGCCCCGTCCCCGTCCTGGTCATCGACGATCACCCCATCGTCCTGCAGGGCTGTCGCCGCGTGCTGGAGGATGCGGGGATCGAGACCGTGGTGGAGGCGACCGGCGTCGTCTCCGGCTACCGCGCCTTCCACCGCCTGCGCCCGCCGGTGGTGATCTGCGACCTGACCTTCCAGGGCAGCGGGCTCGCCGGCCTCGCCCTGATCCGGCGCATGCGCGCCGTCGAGCCCGAGACCCGCGTCCTCGTCTTCTCGATGCACAACGATCCGGTCATCGTCTCGCGGGCGCTGGAGGCGGGCGCCCTCGGCTACGTGCTCAAGGACCACGCCTCGAACGAGCTGTTCCAGGCGTTCGAGCGGGTGCGCGCGGGCGAGGTCTATCTCGACCGGCGGCTCGCCACCGAGGTCGCCATGCTGCGCGCCGACCCGCGCCGCACCCCGGAGACCCAGCTGACGCCGCGCGAGCAGCAGATCCTCGCCCGCCTCGCGCAGGGCAAGTCCTACGGCGCCATCGCCGCCGACCTCTCGGTCAGCTACAAGACCGTCACCAACGCCTGCTCGCAGATGCGCCAGAAGCTGCGGGTGCGCACGCTCGCCGAGCTGATCCACGTGGCGGTGACCCAGGCGCAGCGGCAGGGCTGATCCTTTCCCGGAACGACGGAGTTCAATGTTGGCCGATACCGTCTCCGCCGGGCGCTTCTCACAGGAGGCGTGGCAGCGCAACCGCGCGGCCTACGAGACCATCCGGACGATGCCGTTCAACGCCGAACTGGCGGACGGCTCCCTGAGCCCGGAACGCTTCCGCCGCTACATCGTGCAGGACGCCCACTACCTCATCGGCTTCGGCCGGGCGCTGGCGCTCGCCGCCGCCAAGGCGCCGCATCCCGATCGGATCGTGCAGTTCGCCCGCGGCGCCGAGACCGCCATCGTGGTCGAGCGCGCCCTGCACGGCGGCTTCTTTCAAACCTACGGCATCGATGCCGGGACCTTCGCGGCGACGCCGCTCTCGCCGGCTTGCGACCACTACGTGGCGTGGCTGACGGCCGCGGCCTATGCCGAGCCCTACGAGGTCGTGCTCGGGGCGCTCCTGCCCTGTTTCTGGATCTACGCCGAGGTCGGCCGCGACATCTTCGCCCGCGCCGCCCCGGACAATCCCTACCGCGCCTGGATCGACACCTATGCCGGCGAGGAGTTCGGCGAGGCGGTGGCCGCGATGATCGCCGCCGCCGACGAGGCGGCGACAGACGCCGCGCCCGCCCTGCGCGCCCGCATGCACGCGGCCTACGCCCACGCCACCCGCCTCGAATACCTGTTCTGGGACGGGGCCTACCGCGACGTTTCCTGGCCGCTGTGACACGAATCCGGCACCGGACCGGTACATCCTGGCCGTTTCCTTGCACGGTATTGTCACAGCCGGCCGTTGCGCGCGCGCCGGTTTCGCGATTGATCTATGAGGCGCGACGTCGTGCAGACCCTCTCGCGAGGGGCGGGGTCGCCGAACCGGGGGGTTAGGACGGATATGGCGTCAGGCTTGGCGAGCGATCTCTTTCGGATCAAGACGCTGGAACGGCTCAATGCCGACGCGGAAACCGGCGAGAACAAGCTGGAACGCCATCTCGGCCCCTGGAGCCTGGTCGGCCTCGGCATCGGCGCGGTGATCGGCGCCGGCCTGTTCTCGCTCACCGGCATCGCCGCGGCGGAGAATGCGGGCCCGGCGGTGACGCTCTCCTTCGCGATCGCGGCGATCGGCTGCGCGCTCGCGGGCATGTGCTACAGCGAGCTCGCCGGCATGATCCCGGTGGCGGGCTCGGCCTACACCTACACCTACGCCACGATGGGCGAGTTCATCGCCTGGATCATCGGCTGGGATCTCGTGCTCGAATACGCGGTCGGCGCGGCCACCGTCTCGGTGAGCTGGTCGCGCTACGTCACCCGCTTCATGCGCGACACCCTCGGCATCAACCTGCCGGGCTCGCTCGTGCACTCGCCGTTCGAGACCTATCAGCTCGCCGACGGCACGGTGGCGCACGGCCTCGTCAACCTGCCGGCGATCCTGATCGTGGTCCTGACCTCGGCCCTGCTCATCATCGGCATCCGCTCGTCGGCCCGGGTCAACGGCATCGTGGTCCTGATCAAGCTCGCCGTGGTGCTGACCGTGATCGGGGTCGGCCTGTTCTACATCAAGGCGCAGAACTACGACCCCTTCCTGCCGGCCAATACCGGCACCTTCGGCGAGTACGGCTGGAGCGGCGTGATGCGGGCGGCCGGCGTGGTGTTCTTCGCCTATGTCGGCTTCGACGCGGTCTCGACCGCGGCGCAGGAGGCCAAGAATCCCCAGCGCAACATGATGATCGGCATCCTCGGCTCGCTCGCGATCTGCACGGCGCTCTACATCGCCTTCGCGTTCGTGCTGACCGGTCTCGTCCACTACGACGCCATGCGGGGCGACGCCGCCCCGGTGAACACCGCGATCGCCGCGACCCCCTATCCGTGGCTGAAGAGCCTCGTCACCTTCGGCGTGATCTGCGGCTTCTCGACCGTGATCCTGGTGCTGCTGCTGGGCCAGAGCCGGGTGTTCTATTCCATGTCGAAGGACCGGCTGCTGCCGGGCTTCTTCTCGGCGATCCATCCGAAGTGGAAGACGCCCTACCGCTCGAACCTGTTCTTCATGGTGTTCACCAGCGCGCTGGGCGGCTTCCTGCCGATCTCGCAGCTCGGCCACATGACCAGCATCGGCACGCTGCTCGCCTTCATCCTCGTCTGCGCCGGCGTGGTCATCCTGCGCCGCACCCAGCCCGACGCGCCGCGCGCCTACCGCACCCCGCTGGTGCCGTTCGTGCCGATCCTCGGCGCGCTGTTCTGCCTCGGCATGATGCTCTCGCTCGACGGCGAGACTTGGCTGCGCCTGATCATCTGGCTGGCGATCGGCCTCGTGATCTACTTCGCCTGGAGCCGCAAGCACAGCCGCATCGGCCGCGAGGAAGGGGCGCGCGCGACGACGGCGATGTGATCCGTGCCAGGACCGGCCGCTCGCATCACCGCGAGCGGTCGCTTGTCCTGTCATTCGGTTGCGTCATCGCAAGGCGGAGCCGAAGCGATCCAGCGCGCGACCGATCCGGAGAGGTCGCGGACTGGATCGGCACAGCTTGCGCCTCGCAAGGACAGAGGCGAAACCGGGAAGAACGGACGGAATCCGTCTTACCTCAGTCAATTCTGAAGTGGCGTCGCGGCCCGGATCTCGGGCCGAAATGCCGTGGCCTTCGAGCCCTCAAGCCCGGCGGGCCAGCGCCAGCATCGGCGGCTCGGCGAGTCCGACGAGCGGGCGGCCCACCTCGATCGCTTGGCGTTCGCGGGCGATGAAGGCGGTCGGCATCTCGGCCTGCATCTCGGCCTCGACCTTGCGCAGCTGCACGTCCGAATGGGCCGGGTGGAGGTGGATGATGGCGAGCGCCTTGGCACCCGCGCCGCGGGCCAGCTCGACGCCCTTCTGCCAGGTCGAATGACCCCAGCCCTTGCAGCAGGGATACTCGCCCTCGGTGAACATGCCGTCGTAGACGAGCAGGTCGGCCCCCTCGACGAAGCGGCACAGCTCCGGATCGGGCCAGTTCACGCCGTGCTCAATGTCGCTGATCACGCAGAGGCGCTTGCCGCCGTAATCGAAGCGGTAGCCGGTCGAGCCCTGCGGGTGGTCGAGCAGGATCGTGTCGACCTGGATGCCGTCGGCGAAGGTCAAGGACTCGCCCGCCTTGAAGCCGTGATGCTTGAAGGTGCAGGGCAGCACGTCGAGCGTCACGGGAAAGAGCGGCGGCGAGAACAGCCGGTCGAGCGCGTCCTGCGCGCTGGCGCCGTCGAGATTCCCGCAATAGGTGTGGATCGTGTATCCGCAGTTCATCACCGCCGGCTTGAAGAAGGGCAGGCCGGCCGTGTGGTCGAGATGAAGGTGGCTGAACAGCAGGTCGATGTTCTGGGGAAGCGCATCGCGGCAGCTGCGCCCGAAGGCGCCGAGGCCGGAGCCGGCATCGATCACGAACAGACGATCCCCGCAGCGGATCTCCAGGCACGGCGTGTTGCCGCCGAACTCGGCGGTCTCCGGGCCGCTGACCGGCGTGGAGCCGCGTACGCCCCAGAAACGCAGGACGAGGGCGTCGTCCTTGGCTGGATATGGCAGGGTCATCGATCGGCACCAATGCCCGGCCTCATGCCGGGCTTTCTCGGGTAGCAGCGGCGCCGCCGTGCGCATCCGCGCACGTTTTCGCGGCTGTCCTTCGGCCCCTCTTCGGGCACGGAGTGTACAGTGGTGAGATGGGTGCCCGCCATTCGGGTCCATGTGCGTGCTCGCACACGCCGATTTGAGCGAATCCAGGTCAGCGCTGCGCCACCTTCTCAATCGAGGGTTGTGTCCGGTCGAAGTCCGGCGGCGGGATCACCGCCTCGATGGCGGCACGCGCGAGGCTCGGCCATGTCTGCGCGTAGCGCGTGACGGGCGCCGGGAGGCGGGAGACTCCGGCCTCGTAGGACGGCACGAAATCCGCGACGCGCACGGCGAGGGACGGGCTTTCCATGCCGATCCAGGCGGCCCAGACCGCCTCGGGCACGGGCGGCGGGGCGATCCTGCGGCGGGCGGGGATCAGCACGATCTCCTGGCCGGCATAGGCGAGGGCCTCCGGCCGGCTGATGTCGCCCACCGGAAAGCCCTGGCGGATCCGCGCGGCCCAGAAGGCGTGCTGCCCGCCGTCGGAATAGGTCGTGCGCACGGCCGCCGCGCCCTCCTCGACCAGGCCGGCGATGCGGTCGGTCTCGTCCTTGTGCAGGGCGACGAAGGCCGCCTCCTTGGCCGGGTCGGACGAGGGCGCGAACACGTAGCGCCCGCCCGCGACGCTCACGACCGGCTCCTCGCCGGTCGCCTCGAAGCGGTCGGAGCCCTCTTTCAGCTGGCGCCAGAAGGCGATGTTCGGGTCGGTGCGGTGCCGGGCCATGTTCGCGGCGGTCATGCGGAACGGGAAGGACTGGAACTGAAACGCGCGCTGCCCCCCGGAGAACGCTTCGCGAGCAATGGAAAACAGTTCTCCCGCCACCGCGTCCGTCATGGCGAAGCAACCCATGGACGAGCAGACGCCGTGAACCATCACCGCCGAGCCCGTGGAGCCGTGCGCCCGGTCGAAGGCGTTGGGATAGCCGATGTCGAAGGAGAGATAGTAGCGCGAGTTCGGGTTCATCTGGCTCTTGGCCACGGTGTAGAACCCCTCCGGCGTCTGCCGGTCGCCGGTCTTGGTCTTCGGCCCGAGCTGCCCGGACCAGCGGCAGATCGGATAGGTCTTGATCGGCACGTAGCGGCCGGCGGCGTTGCGCTTCCAGACCTCGATCTCGGATTCCCGCTTGTAAGCCCGCAGCACGATCGGCGCGGCGGCGTCGGTCCCGCGCGCCGCCATCAGCGCCAGGGTCGCGGCGGGGATCGGCGCGCTCGCCTTGTCGGCCAGGGCGGCCGCGCTCCAGGCGGCGACCAGCAGCCCGATCAGGGCCGGCGCGAAGGAGCGCAGGCGAGACCTGGCGAAGCGACTCGCGCATCGTCCTGGATCCCGAAAGCCGGCAACCACCTTTCGGAACGATGCGATGGGTCCGTTCGGGGAGAGCATGCACCGTCTCGATCGAGGCCGGAATCGACCGGCGGCGCCCACGGGCGACGAAAACCGGTTCGTGCCCAAGCTTTGGGGCGGTTTTGCGGGAGAGGTAAAGCCGTCAGGCGCTGACCATGGCGGTTTCCTGAGGATCGCCCGTCACCACGGTGTTGCGCTCCACCCGCAGCACGGCGTCGAACGGCGCCTGCCGGTTCAGGGTGGCCTCGTCGGGCAGGCAGACGATGAGGGCCGCCCCCGCGCGGAGCGCCCGCAGGCGCTCGATGCGGGCGGTGATCTCGTCGGGCTTGCGGTCGTCGAGGGAGAGGCCGACCACGAGGATGTCGGGGCGGCGCACGAGGCAGCGCACGAACTCGATCGCCACCCGCTCGCGCGGGCCGATGGCGCCCTCCCCCAGGACCGCGCGCTGGCCCTGGCCCGCCACCGCGACGCCCGCCTCGATCCGTGCCGCGAGGCCGAGTCGGTAGACGGTGGGCTCCAGCCCCTGCTCGGCGAGCACCCGGCGGACCAGGGAGCGCACCCGCCCCTCGGCCCCCGCCTCCCCTTGCGTGATGCGGCCGAACAGCAGGTTCTCCTCCAGGCTCGCGGCCGCGGTGAGCCGGGAGGGATCGTAGAACTCGACCTTCTCGCGGTAGCGCGGCGGCAGCATCGCCGCGAAGGAGTGGCGGGCGGCCACCAGACGCTCCTCGAGCGCGGCGTCGATCAGGCCGAAGCGGTGGCGCGTCTCGCTGTAGCGTAGGGCCAGCCCGATCAGCCGCTCGCGGTCGCGGTGGCCCGCGGGGCCGCGCCGGAAGCCGCGGGCCTCGGGCTGTCGCGCGACCAGATCCTCGAAATAGCCCCGCTCCGCCGCCGGGAAGAGCGAGAAGGTCTCGAACAGCGGGTGATCGTCGGGCAGGTCGGAAAAAATCTCGACGGTGGAGCGGGCGACCTGAAGCCCGACATCGACCAGCGTCCGGGTCAGATCCTCCGCTTCGAGCACGGCGCGCAAGTAGGGATGCGCCGCGAGCCGCCCTTGCGCGAAGGCCGGGCTGACGGCCTCGCCGAACAGGATGTTCTCGCCGATATCCGCCTGGTGGTTGTAGCGGGCCGGGTCGAACGGCTCGACGAGGCGGGCCATGCCCTCGCGGGCCAGCGCCTCGCGCACAGCCCGGCGGGCAGCGACGATCGCCGCCGCGGTCGCGGGATCGTCCTCCGGATCGACGGAGGCTTCCAGGCCCCGCTCGTAGACGAAGGCGTCGAGGCCGGTGAGCTTGAGGATGGCGATGCGCTCGGCCAGGCCCGAGGCCTCCCGGTCGCCGCTGCGGGCGCCGTAGAGCAGGTTCTGGCGCAGCGTCCCCTCGATCAGGATCGCCTCGGAGCCGGCCAGCGCGATCCGCCGGGCGCGCTCGGCGGAATCGAGGGCGCGCAGGTCGATGCCGCCGTAGGTGACGGACCCGGCGGTGGGCTCGATCTGCCCGGCGAGCAGGGCGGCGAGCGCCCGCGATCCGCTGCCGCGATGGCCGACGATCGCCACATGCGCCGGCATCGGCAGAGCGAGATCGACCCCGGTCAGCCGCTCGCCGCTTCCCGGATCGTAGGCGCCGACGCCGCGGGCGACGAGGGCGCCCGCCTCCGGGAACGGGGCGGCCGCGCGGGAGCGGTCGCCCGGCAGGCGCGGATCGAGGGCGTCCAGGGTCTCGGCGATGGTGCGGAACAGGGGGGAGACCGCCCGGTACTGGTTCCACAGCCGGAGGCTGATGGCGACGAGGGCCGCCGCCAGCACGAAGGCGCCGGCCGCGGCGACCAGGGCTCCGGGCAGGACGTTGTCGGCCTCGGTGGCGGCCTCGCCCTGCCACAGGGCGGTGGCGATGAGGAGCGCGGGGAGGATCACGATCAGGGCGAGCGCCGGGGCCCGCGCGTAGGCGAGCCGGGCCTCGGCCCGCACCAGGGCGTTGCGCGCCGCCCGCGCCCGGAGGCCGAGGCGCCGCCGCTCGAACGCCGCCGCCCCGTGGGCGCGCACCGCCGGCATCCGCCGGATCAGGTCGCGCAGGCCCGCCTCCGTCGCGGCGGTGTCGGCGCGCCGCAGGCCGCGACGGGCGGCGGTGCGGCTGGCGAGCAGGGCGCGGGCCAGCCCCACGGCGGCGAGGAGCAGCGCGATCACCGGCACGAGGCGCGGGGCGGCGAGTTCCGCCATGGTCAGGGCGAGCAGGATCGCGGCGAGCGTCAGGCCCGGCACGACGATGCCGACGGCGGCGAGCGAGCCCATCCGCGTCAGGGCCTGGCCGACGAGGCCGGGCAGCGCCCGCAGATCCTCGCGCGCGCCCGGCGGCGAGGCGAGGATCGCCTCGGTGGCCCGGGCCCGCAGCCGGGCCGTGGCCCGTGCCTGGACGGAGAAGCAGAGAAAGGCGACCGCCGCGCCGAGGGCGGCCAGGAGCAGGGCGGCGGCGGCGAGCGAACTCAGGGCGATCAGCGGCAGCTCGGCCGGCGACAGGCTCCAGCCCTGGAACAGGATCGCCGCCTCGCTGCCGTGCTGTCCCGGCAGCGGCAGGGCGATCCGCAGGAACGGCAGAAGCTCCGGGCTGCTGCGGGTGAGGACCGCGATGAGGTCGCGCAGGCACAGCAGCACGAACAGCGCCAGCGGCAACCCCAGACCCACCGCCAGCCCGAGCGCCGCCGCGTGCCGGCGCGGCGACGAGGCGAAGGCGAACCGGACGGGGTTACGCTCCATCGGCATTCCGGGCACCGGGAGGAGCCTTGCCGGGAGGAGCCTTGCCGGGCGGGTTCGCGGCGGTGGGAAGCGGCATCGGGCGAAGGCTTCTGCGCTGTGAGGGGCAAGTCCGGCGGGCAGGCGCGTGAGGAGGCCGTCACGGACCGTCCTCTTCGCACGGAAATGCCGCGGTGCAAGCCCGGCCGGCCCGCGTGTCGCATTGCATTCCCGCGGGCGCGTTGCTCTTTGGTGCGGGAGAGCACATGGCGGGTGGGGCGTGCCGGCGTCTTCCTCGCGAAGGGCCTGCCTTTCGCGCGGGTTCCCGGCCATTCCGTTCGGCGGGCCTAAACCCTCCCTCTCACCGGACGATGCCGGATGGTCGTGCGAGACATTCCAGCGCCTGCCCCGCCCCTTCCCTGCGAAGGCCGCGGGCGCCCGATGGCGGGCGGGTGAGCCGATGAGCGAACGCGTCCTCCAGCCCGCCTCCCAGGCCGGATCTGCGCCCGGATCCGAGGCCGCCTCCCTCTACGGGGCGCCGGTGATCGGGGCCGGCGAGACGGTCTTCTCGATCGGTGCGGCGCTGACGGAGGCGGTGGTCGCGCCCCTCGGCCGTCGCCGGCTCGCCTTCGCCGGGGCGCTCCTTCTCGTCGTCCTCTGGGCCGTCCTGCGCCCGGCCGTGCCCGCCGCCCTCGCCGCGGCCGCGGCCGGCTGGTGGATCGGGCTCGCCGCGGGATGCCTGCTGATCTCGGGGCTGCTGCTGCTCGCGGGGGTCGCGTGGCGCTGCGCGATCGGCCGGCTGGCCCAGACCGCCGCCCTGCTCTGCGCCGGTCTCGCCGCGCTCCACCCGCTGCCGCTCCATTGGGTGAGCCTGGCGGCCCTGTTCGCGGCGGGAGGCGGGCTCTGGGCGGCGGCGCTGCTGCCGGATGTGGCGGTTCTGCGCGACCGCCTCGCCACGGGGTTCGCGACAGGGCTCGCGACGGGGCCGGATCGCCGCCGCGCCCGCCTCTACCGCGCGCTGTCGTCCGGCTGGTGCGGCTCGGCGCTGCAATGGCGTGCCTGGGACCGGGCCTGCCGAGGGTTCGCCCTGCTCGCCATCCTGGCGGCGGTGGCGGCTCTGTTCGATCTCGCCCTGGCCGCGTCGCTTCGCACCGATCGGCACGACACCCTGCTCCCGGTCGCCCTGCTGGTCGAGGCGGTGCTCTCGGGGGCGGGGCTGACCGCCGCGCTCGCCGTGGCCCTGCGCCGGAGCCTCCGGCTCGACGGCCTCATCACCGGCCGCCACCTCGACATCCTGGGACGGCTGATCCTCGCCTTCGGCCTCGCCGCCCTCTATTGCCACGTCACCGAGATCGTCACCGCGCTCCTCTACGGCGATGCGGCCGAGCGGGCCCGCCTGACCCGCAGGCTCCTCGGCGACGAGGCCCCCGCCTTCTGGACGCTCATGCTCGCCGGCCTTCTTTCCACGCAGCTGTTCTGGATCGCCCCCGTCCGCCGCAGCGCCCTCGCGCTGGGCCTGATCGGTGCCCTCGTCACCGCCGGCCTCGGCGCCGACCACGTGCTCGCCGCGCCGATCGGAACGGCGGGGACCGACCTCGCGGGCCTCTCAACCGCGGCGGCCGGGGCCATCGGCTCCGCCGGGCTGTTCGCCCTCGGCCTGCTCCTCCTCTTCCGTCTGGTGCCGCCGGTCTCGATCGCCGAGACGCGGCAACTCGCCCTCGCCCACAACCCCGGCGCGGCGTTGCGGGCACCGCGGGCCGGGCTCGATGTCCGGGACGAGCCGTCGCCGGGTCGGGAGCCTCGGCCGGGCCTTCTGGCGGTCTTCGCCTCGGAGGCCGAACTGACCGAGGCGGTGCGGGGGCTCTGGGGGCCCGACGCGCCGTCGCGACTCGATGCCTTCGGCCCGGTGCCGATGCCGGAGGCCTCGGCCGCCCTGCACGCGCGGGAGCCGAGCCTGAACCGCTTCGCGCTGTCCGGCGCCTTCCTCGGTGCCGCGGCCTTCCTCGCTGTCCGAGCCATGGGCTTCGCCGACGCGATGCCGGGGGGGCTCGCCGACGTCGCGGCCCTCGCCTCCTCGGCCTCCTGGCCGCCATCTTGGCCGCCCTCCTGGCCAGCCGCATGGCCGGCGACTTGGCCGGCGACTTGGCCGGCGACTTGGCCGACCGCTTGGCTGCCCTCCTGGCCGCTCGCCTGGGCCATGGCGGCGGTGCCCGCCCTCTCCGCCGCGGCGATGGGCGGCGTCTTCGGGCTCGGGATCGCCCTCGTCGCGGCCCTGAGGATCGGGCGGAGCGGCCGCGTCCCGCCCTCCCCCCTCGCCGGACGCTTCGTCCTCGCGATCGAGCCGGCGACCGGACCCTCGGGGGCATCGTTCAACCCGGCCGCCCTCGCCCGGCGGCTCAACGCCCTGCCGGCGGCGGCCGGGCGTCCCCTGGCGCTCTACGACCCCGCCGCGTCGGGGCAGCCGCGGTGAGTGCCGAGGAGAAGGGCGGGGCCGCGCGCAAGGCGGCGGGCGCGAAATCCGCCGCCGGCTACTTCCTCGATCCGGCCCGCCGCCCGGCGGCGGCTTTCGCCGCGGGACTCCTCTGCCTGCTGCTGGCGCTCCACCATGCCGGGCTGCCGCGGCTCGCGCCCTCGTATCTCGCCGCCTGGACCTGCCTCCTGGCCCTGCCCGCGGGGGCGCTGCCCGTCGCCATCATGATCGAGCGGGCGGATGCGTGGCGCCCGCAGCCCGAGACCGCCCTGCTGGAGACCCTGCGCGGCCTGCTGGTGCTGATGCCGGTGGCCGCGATCCTCGCCCTGCCGATCCCGTTCGCCGCCGCCCTGCTCTACCCGGCCCCGGGCAGCGCCGGGCCGGACGGGCCGCTCGTCCTCCTCGGCAACACGCCCCTGTTCCTCGCCGGCCGCCTCGGCCTCTACTTCGCGCTCTGGACCGGGCTCGCCCTCCTCTTCGCCCGCCGCGGCGGCGAGCCCTGGGCCAAGGCCGGACGGATCGACGACGGGCGCGCCGTGCTCGGCCTCGGCCTCCACACCGTGGTCGGCACGCTGGCGGCCGGCGATCTCGTCATGGCGGCCGGCACCGATCCCGGCCTGCGCTTCCACGCCAGCGCCTTCGGCCTGCTGGTGCTCGCGGCGTGGTCGAGCCTCGCGCTGGCCGCGGCGATCCTCCTCGCGCCGCCCGATGTCGGGCCGGCCCGGCGCCGCCACGACCGCCTGACCCCGCTCGCCGTGCTGCTCCTCGTCTGGGCCGGCCTGCACGCCGTGCAGTTCCTGATGCTCGGCGCCGCCGCCGACCCGGCGGCCGCCGCGTGGTACGGTCTGCGTTCGAGCTTCTACGGCCGCGTCCTGGCGCTCACCGCCGCCGCCGTCGTGGCGCTCGCCGCCGTCCTGACCCTGCGCCCCGGCGAGAACCGGACCCGGCTCGTGGCGGCGCTCGCGGTGGGGGTCCACGGGGCCGAGCTGTTCTGGTTCGTCACGCCGGCCTTCCGCGGCGGCTTCCGCCTCGGCCTCACCGACCTCCTGGCGCTCGCCGGCCTCGTCGGGCTGGCTCTGGGGCTGGCGCCCGCCGTCCGGCGCCTGATCCCGGGGCTCGCCGTCACCCCCGCCTGGCCGGGGCGGGAGCGCGGGAGGGGGCGCATGGGCGCGGCGGCGGGGGATGCCCGCCGCAAATCGGTTGTTCGCCCTCCCGAAGCTTCCTAAGTTTGCTCATCCCCCTCGATCCTGCGCGAAGCGGAAGACCCCGGCGACCATGTGCGAACTGCTCGGAATGAGCGCGAATGTGCCGACCGACATCCGCTTCTCCTTCGCGGCCCTGGCCCGGCGCGGCGGCGAGACCGGGCCACACGCCGACGGCTGGGGCATCACCTTCTACGAGGGGCGCGGCTGCCGCTCCTTCCACGACCCGGAGCCGAGCGCCCGCTCCGAACTCGCCAAGCTGCTGCGCCGCTACCCGATCAAGAGCCGCATCGTCGTCGCCCATGTCCGCAAGGCCAATCGCGGGCGCGTCAGCCTGGAGAACACCCACCCCTTCTCCCGCGAGCTCTGGGGCCGGCCCTGGACCTTCGCCCATAACGGCCAGCTCAAGGGGGTGAAGCGGCTGCCCCTCGGCCGGTTCGAGCCGGTCGGCACCACCGACAGCGAGCACGCCTTCTGCTGGATCCTCTCGCAGCTCCAGGAGCGGTTCCCCAAGCCGCCGCGGGCCGCGGCCCTGGAGGCGGCGATCGCGGAATGCGCTCTCACCCTGTCGGAGCTCGGCGTGTTCAACATGCTGCTCACCGACGCCCGCGTGCTCTACGCCCATTGCGGCAAGAGGCTGTGCTACCTCACCCGCCGGGCGCCCTTCGGCACGGCGACGCTGATCGACGAGGATTGGCGGGTCGATTTCGCGCAGGAGACCACCGAGGCCGATATCGTCACCGTGATCGCCACGCGGGCGCTGACGCGGGACGAGACCTGGACCGAGCTGGAGCGCGGCGACACCCTGGTCCTCACCGACGGGGCCGTGCGGGTGATGAAGGGCGCGACGCGGCGCCGGTCGCGGCCGGCGCCCGAGATGCGCGGCGCGGCCTGACCCAGCCGGTTCCGGCCGGGAGACCCGGCAAGGCAACCGCTCGAAGCTGCTTCGGCAGCTTCGCGCCAAGGGGCACGACCAAGAGCGCCGCGCGCAGCGGGCTTTTCGGGGCGTCAGCCCCGGAAAGCGTCGAGCGGAGCGAAAGCCTGAGCCCGCGGAGGCGGGCGCCGGCGACTGAGGCCGGTAAAGAACCAGGGTGATCGCTTTCGAGCGATTGCCCTGGAAGACCCGGCCGGCACGGCCGATCTGCCGCATTCACGCCGCAGGATCGACGGATCATCTCACCCTTCGGACGACGGCCGACCGTCCGGTGTGCAAGCGTGGCAGTATTTCGCGCGGCGCGGGTGTGCGGTGCGCGGCCGATGCGCTACAACTATGTTAAACGCCTCGCCGGGGCGGTTTCCGCGTGCTGCGATGCCCCGCCGATTGCCGAAATGACCCGATCGCGAAGTACCCGATGCGCAACGATACCGAAGCGACCCTGGATCGTCCCGCGATGACTGACGGCCGTCCCAAACTCTCCGACTCGATCCGCAGCCATCTCGGCGATCACCTCCGCAGCGTCTACGACACGCTGGGCGCGGGCGAGGACACGCCGGTCCGCTTCTCCGAGCTGATCGGCAAGCTCGAAGCGGCCCTCAAGGCGCAGGGCGAGCGGGTCGATCCCGATTTCCGCAACGGCCTGCTCGCCGCGGTGCCGTCCCTGCGCGCCTTCGCCCTGTCGCTGACCTCGAACCCGGCCCGCTCCGACGACCTCGTGCAGGACACCCTGCTCAAGGGCTGGCAGCACCGTGCCCGCTTCCAGCCGGGCACCAACCTCAACGCGTGGCTCTTCACGATCCTGCGCAACATCTTCTACTCGGACCATCGCAAGCGCGTCCGCGAGGTCGAGGATCAGGACGGGTCCTACGCCGCCCGCCTCGCCACCGCGCCGCATCAGGGCGACCGGCTCGACGTCGAGGATCTGCAGACGGCGCTCGCCAAGCTGCCGCCGGACCAGCGCGAGGCCCTCGTGCTCGTGGGCGCGGAAGGCGTCTCCTACGAGGAGGCCGCGACGATCATGGGCTGCAAGGTCGGCACGGTGAAGAGCCGCGTCAGCCGCGCCCGCGGCCGCCTCGCCGAACTTCTCGGCTACGACGAGGAGGATCTCTCCTCCGACCGCTTCATCCAGTCGGCCATGCCCGACGCCTGATGCCCGACGCCTGAGGCGCGGAGCCGGCCACTCGGACCGCATGCGGCGCAGGCCTCGGCTCGAACCGGCGTCGCATCAAAATATCTCGAGAAACGCCTCCGGATCCTGTTCGATCGTCGCGAGCAGCGCCCGCAAAAACGTCGCGAACTCGGAGGCGACGTGGTCGATCGTGTCGGGATCGTGGGTGAAGGCGATCACCTGGCCGACCCGGCCGGCCGCGCTCGGGCTGAGGTCGATCATCCGCAGGAGCGGTCCGCCGCCGAAGCCGGCGAACGGAAGCCAGCCATCCTGGAACCGGCCTGACCGGATTCGGTCGTCGCGCGGGGCTGCATCCTCGTCGGTCCCGCGATAGCTGGGCGCCCGCCGCCTCAGCCCGTCCCGCGCCTCGCGCGCCGCGGCGAGCGACAGGAAGCGATCGGGCGTCAGGAAGCCGGGCTTCATGAACAGCGCAGCGTCGCCGCTGCCGTCGCAGGTGCGCCAAGCGGTACTCAGCCCGGCCGGCAGACCGCAGCCGATCTCGACCTCCGCTGACGCGAGGGCGGCCGCGTCGCAGCCCGGTCCGAGCAGGACCGACCGGCCGTGGCACTCGTGGACGGCGCGAAGCGCGTCCGCGTAGGCCGGAAACTCCACGTGGAGACCTCGTTCCCCGGTCGTGGAAAACCGGCCGGCAGGGTGCTCCCGCCGGTCCGATTCCGATCAGGCGGCCTTGCGCCGACCGCCGGGCTTGCGGCCCTCGCCCGAGGCGGTGCCCTTGCGGCGCGGCTCGGGCGGCGCTTCCGCCACCACCTCGTCCACGGGCGCGGCGGCCTTCGCGGACGACTTGCGACGCTGCTGGCCGAGGCCAAGATCCTTCGCCAGCGCCGAGCGCGCGGCCGAATAGTTGGAGGAGACCGTCGGATAGTCGGCCGGCAGGCCGTAGCGGCGGCGATAGCCCTCGATATCGAGGCCGTGCGTCGTCAGATGGCGCTTGAGCGTCTTGTAGGGTTTGCCGTCGATGAAGGAGATCAGGGCGTCCGGCGTGATCGACTTCTTGATCTGAGCCGGCGTGGCCCGCTCGACTTCTTCCTCCTTCGGCGCCTGCGGCGCCGACAGGGCGACGAGCGCGGCATGAACCTGAACAATCAGGGCCGGGAGTTCGGGCGACGGCAGGGAGTTGTTCGAGACATAGGCCGAGACGAGGTCGGCAGCGAGTTCGATACGATCGTGTTGTGAGACCTGACTTGTTTCTGACATTGTATGTGACCCTGTTTGCCCCTCGTTCTTGTGAGCTATAAGGATCTAGAAAACTTTCAAGGCCGTTTCTACCTGTTTTCCCGGAAAACGACTGCAAAATCGAGAAAAAGCCTCGCTCTGGCCGATATTGTCAGCGATCAGACCGGATCAGAGGGCAGAATGGGGTTTCTCAAGGTGGTGCGCGCAAGCTGAGGTTCGCCCCGAGACATGAAGAGCGGTGTCTGATTCGGCCATTCAACAAATCGTGAGAGGCAAATCCGGGCTAATCCCTGATCTCAGTCGATGGAACCGGCCAGCTTTCATGGAATGCGGCAGGTCCAAGATCGTTCGTTCCCGTCGGTGCGGCCGAACTCTATCGGCCCCGGCCGAGGTTACATGCCCGGCATCGTCATCTCTTCGTCCTCGCGCTGGACGGCGGCGCGGCGCGGCCTGCGCCTCTCCGGCCTTTCCGGCAGCGTGCAGCGATAGACCACCGCGTCGGGCGGTCCGAGCGTGGCGTGGAGCGGGACCGTGACGGTATCGCCGGAGAAGCGCCAGTTGCGGGTGCCGCGATCCCAGTAGAGCCACACGGTGGTGTCGTGGCCCTTCACGTCGAAGACGGCGGCCTTCTTCGACATCGCCCGGAGGGTGCGCGGCTCGTACAGCCCCTTGCGGCGATAGGCGTCGCGGGAGGCCTCGTCCAGGCGGTCGACGAAGGTGTTCTGGACGATCTGCAGGGTCGCCCCGGGCTTGCGGAGAAATTTCTTGAAATCGCTCAGAGATCGCAAGACCACGGGCATGGCGTCCATCCAATCGTCAAGTCACGGACTCATCCTGCATTGTGCGAGCGCACCTTAGTTCCGCCGAGATGACGGTTGTTCCTCATGTTCAAAGGTGGAATCGGGCGATATCCACCGGAAAGCGGCGCTGTCCACAGGAGTCGAAGACTCTCGGCTTGGCTGTTCGCGGTGCCGGCGGTTTCGTCGGACGGGCCCCGGCTTGACCCGCCGGGCGGGCTCGGGCGTTTAGACGCCATGCTGCTGCGATTCTTCACGGGCCTGCGCGAGGCCCGCGTGCCGGTGTCCCTGCGCGAGTACCTCACCCTGCTCCAGGCGATGGAGAGCGATCTCGCCGACAAGCGCGTGGAGGAGTTCTACTTCCTCGCCCGCACCGTGCTGGTGAAGGACGAGTCCCATCTCGACCGGTTCGACCGGGTCTTCGCCGCCGTCTTCAAGGGATTGGAGACGCTGGGGGAGGCGGTCGAGCCCGCCGCCATCCCGGAAGAGTGGCTGCGCAAGCTCGCCGAGAAGTATCTGACCGAGGAAGAGAAGGCGGAGTTGAAGGCGCTGGGCTGGGACAAGCTGTTCGAGACCCTGAAGCAGCGCCTCGCCGAGCAGAAGGGGCGCCACCAGGGCGGCTCGAAATGGATCGGCACCGGGGGCACATCGCCCTTCGGCGCCTACGGCTACAATCCCGAAGGCATCCGCATCGGCCAGGACGGCAACCGCAAATTCCGCGCGGTGAAGGTGTGGGACCGGCGGGAGTTCAAGGATCTCGACGATTCCCGCGAACTTGGCACCCGCTCCATACGGGTGGCCCTGCGCCGACTGCGCCGCTTCGCCCGGACGGGGGCGGCCGAGGAACTCGACCTCGACGGCACCATCCGCGAGAGCGCCCGCAAGGGCTTCATCGACGTGAGGCTGCGCCCGGAGCGGCGCAACGCCGTGAAGGTGCTGCTCTTCCTCGATGTCGGCGGCTCGATGGACTGGCACGTGGAACTGGCCGAGGAGCTTTTTTCGGCCGCGCGCTCCGAATTCAAGCACTTCGCGCACTACTACTTCCACAACTGCCCCTACGAGGCGGTGTGGACGCAGAACCATCGCCACCACGACGAGCGCATCCCGCTCCTCGACGTGATCCGCACCTACCCGTCCGACTACCGGGTGGTGTTCGTCGGCGACGCCTCCATGAGCCCCTACGAGATCGCCCATCCCGGCGGCTCGGTGGAGCACTGGAACGAGGAGGCGGGCGAGGTCTGGCTCGGCCGCGTGCTCGATCACTTTCCCAAGGCGGTCTGGCTCAATCCCGTCCCGGCCGAGCACTGGGCCTACACCCAATCGATCGGCATGGTCCGCCGGATCGTCTCCGACCGGATGTTTCCGCTGACGCTCGAAGGGCTGGACGGGGCGATGCGGGCGCTGCTGCGATAGGCCGACCGGCAGAGCGCCCCGATCCGACGCCTCAGCCCTGGCGGGCCGGGGTCGTCACGACGAGGCCGTCGAGTTCGGGTGTCACGCGGATCTGGCAGCACAGGCGCGAGGTCGCGCGCACGTCCGAGGCGAAGTCGAGCATGTCCTGCTCCATCGGCTCGGCGGGCCCGACCTTGTCGGCCCAGGCCTCGTCCACGTAGACGTGGCAGGTGGCGCAGGCGCAGGCGCCGCCGCACTCGGCATCGATCCCCGGAACGTTGTTGCGGATCGCCGTCTCCATGACGGTCGAGCCGACCTCACCATCGATCGTGCGGGCCGTGCCGGCGTGATCGACGTAGGTGATCTTGGGCATACCTTGCTCCGGGACGTGTCGGCGTCCGCCTGCGATCCTTCGAGGGGCGGTGTGGCGCCTGCTTGCGGGCGGCGGCGCAAGAATGCAAGCGGCAAGCGGGCGCTTTTCCGTCGCGCCGACGGCGACGGCGGTGAAGGCGCGCGCATCCCCGATCGCCGGCCCGAGCGCCCGGACCGCCGTCGCCCGCCGACGGCAGTCTCGTGCGACCGGCATCGCACGCCGAAATCCCGCCCGCTCACGCCTCCAGGCCGAAGGCGCCGAGCGTCTCCAGCGTCCGCGCCGCGGCGCTCCGCAACGCGTCCAGATCGGCCGTGCCGTCACCGCGAAGCCCGGTCTCGACGGCCGCGCTCGCCTCGGCGACCCGCATCGCCCCGACGCCCAGGGCCGCGCCCTTGAGGGTGTGGGCGAGGTCGGCCCGCTCCCCCGCCGGGCGCCCCTCCTCCGCCAAGGCCGGCAGCAGCCGGCGGCACTGCTCCTCGAACAGCGTCAGAACCTCGCGGGCGAGATCGGCATCGCCGAAGGTCTGCGCGTCGAGATGGGCGCGATCGAGCAGAGGGGCGAGCTTGTTCTCGACGTCCACGTCCGTCCTCATCGACTGCGTTATAAACGGCTTTCGGCACCGAATGGTCGTTCGACCGGCCCCGACCTGTGGATTAGGCTCGGCACGCCGACCCGCCTGTGGGTGGCGCCGGCTATCCACAGCGCAGGGCCGGCCGGGGCGTACCCGTTTCTGCCTGCAGGCGTCAGAACTTGAGGCGGATGCCGGATCACGGGACCCGGCTTGGTAACCATTCCGTTAAGGTTTCTTGGGTGCGCCGGGCCGATCGGGTATCGGGTGCATGTTCCAAGAGACTAAGGTCCCGTGGGACGTCGGGTAAATCCGTCTCCATTGCGGAGAGCGCGAGCTCCGCCATGGACGGCGATGCGTACGAGGGTTGCATGGCCACCGAGAAGAAGCTGAAGGATCCGGCGGAGGCGGCCCTCTCCGCGATCGAGCAGGCTTTGAATCTGGACATTCCGGCGCCGGGCGAGACCGCCCGCGTCGAGCCCCGCCTCCCCGATGTCGGCGACGGCGACCCGCTGGCCGATCCCTTCTCCGAGGCCGGGGGACGCCGCACCCCGAACCTCGACATCGACCCGTCCGCCTCGGACATTCCCCTGCCGGAGCGCGGGCGCTCGCGCCGCGAGGGCGGCCTCCTGCCCCCCGACCGCTCGCTGGTGGCCAACGACGACCGCCAGAACATCGGCATCCTGCAGCAGACGCTGCGGGTGCGGCCCTCGCGCAAGCCCTACCTCGTCGCCGCCATCGCCTCCTTCCTCTGGCTCAACGGCCTGGTCGCGCTCGCCTGGAACCAGTCCGGCGGCGACCTGAAGACCTTCGTCACCGGGCTCACCGCGCTCCAGGCGGCGGTGGTGGCCACCGCCATCGCCGGGCCGATCGTGCTGTTCCTGATCACGGCGATGCTGGCGGTGCGCGCGCACGAGATGCGCCTCGTCGCCCGCGCCGTCGGCGAGGTGGCGATCCGGCTGGCCGAGCCCGAGAGCTTCTCGACCGACGCGGTGCTGACCATGTCGCAGACCGTGCGCCGCGAGGTCGCCGCCGTCGGCGACGGCGTGGAGCGGGCGCTCGCCCGCGCGGGCGAGCTCGAGACCCTGGTGCGCGGCGAGATCTCGACCCTGGAACGGGCCTATTCCGACAACGAGATCCGCATCCGCAGCCTCGTCGACGAGCTGATCGCCCAGCGCGAGTCCATCGTCGGCAGCGCCGACCGGGTGCGCGGGGCGATCACCGGCTCGCACGAGAACCTGTCGAGCGAGCTGGAGGGCGCGGCCGAGCGCATCGTCGCGGCGATCAACGACGCGGGCGAGCGCGTGACCGGGGCGCTCGACGCCCGCGGCACCGCGATCACCGAGGCGCTCGGCGAGGTCGGCGAGCGGGTGGTCGGCAACGTCTCGACCCGCGGCGACGACCTGATCCGCCAGCTCACCGCCACCAGCGAGGGCGTCCGCGGCGGCCTCGAGGAGATCGGCACCAACCTCACCACCGCGCTGCAGCAGCGCGCCGACGAGGTGACGCAGGCCTTCGAGCGCACCGGCGGGGCGCTCACCCGCACGCTCGCCGACAACGCGGGCGCCGTCGCCCAGTCCCTGTCCGAGACCGGCACCGGCCTGATCGAGGCGCTCGACCGCCAGGGCGGCGCCGTGCGCGAGACCTTCGAGCGCTCGACCAAGGGCCTGGAGGAGGCTTTCCTCTCGCGCGGGACCGAGCTGACCGAGCGCTTCGCGCAGACCGGCGGCACGATCACCGCCCGCTTCGCCGAGACCGGCGAGGGCCTGAGCCGCCACTTCGCCGCCACCGGCGCGGCGATCGCCGAGGACATCGCCGCCCGCGGCGCCTCGCTGCGCACCGAGATCGAGGCCGCCGGCGCCGGCGTCTCCGAACTGATCGAGGGACGCGGGCGCGACGCCCAGGCCGCCCTGGCGCTCACCGCCGGCAGCGTCGCCGACAACTTCTCGGCCCGCATCGACGGCGTGCGCGAAGTGTTCCTGGCGGCCGCCACCCGCGCGGCCGAGACCGTGGACGGACGCGGCCTCGAACTCGCCGGCCGCATCGAGGCGGCGGCGACCCGCGTCGACGACGTCATCGCCGTCCAGGGCGGCGCGCTCGCCTCGAACCTCGACGCGGCGGGCGAGCGGGTCGCCGGCCTGATGAACGAGCGCGCGGCCCAGGCGGCCGCCACCGTCGAGCAGGCGCTGGCCGGGCTCGGCTCCGCCTTCGCCGCGAACGTGACCGGCACCGCCGAGAGCCTGCGCGACTCCGTGGCGCGGCTCTCCGAGGATCTCGACGCCCGCACCGGGGCCGCCCAGGACGGCATCCGCCGCAACACCGAGGCCGCGACCGCCTCCGTCGGCGCGAGCGTCGAGGCGCTGGAGCGCCGCCTGCGCGAGGCCGCCGAGACCGTGAGCGGCCTGCTCGCCGAGCGCACCGCGGAATCGACCGCGCGGATGCTGCACACCGCCGAGGAGACGTCGGGCGCCGCGCAGGCGCAGGCCGCCCTGGTCGCCGCGCGCTTCGCCGAGGCCGCCGAGACCCTGCGCCGGGCAGCCGACGAGGCCGCCGCCGCCGTCGAGACCCGCTCGGACGACGTGGTCGGCCGGTTCCAGGCCGCCGCCGAGCGCGTCGGCGGGGAGTTGGGCAGCCGCAGCGAGAGCGCCTCGCAGACGCTCCACGCCGCGATCCAGCGGATGGCCGACGAACTCACCGCCCGCAGCGCCGAGGCGACCGGTGCCCTGGCGCTCGCCGCGGCCCATGCCGGCGGCGAGATCGGCGACCGCACCGACCAGTCGATGCACGCGCTCCAGGATCTCCTGCGGCAGGTCGCCGACGAGATCGCCCTGCGCGGCTCCGAGGCGAGCGTGGCGCTGTCGCTGGCGGCGACGCAGGCCGGCGGCGAGATCGGCAGCCGTGCCGACCTTTCGGCGCAGGGCCTGCGCGACCTGCTCGGCCAGATCCGCGCGGAGATCGACGGCCGCAGCGCCGAGATCACGGAGGCGCTGACCCGGACCGCCGAGCGCGTCGGCGGCGAGGTCGGCACGCGCACCGAGGAATCGCTGCGGAGCCTGCGCGACGCGCTGGCCCGGATCGGCGAGGAGCTGTCCGCCCGCGGCGAGTCCGCGGCGCAGATCCTGTCGCGCACCGCCGAGGGCGTCGGCTCCGATCTCGACGCCCGCCTGGCGACCCTGGAGGAGCGTTTCGGCCATCACGGCCGCGGCGCCGCCGCCCTGATCGCCAGCCAGTCCGACGAGGCCCAGACCCGGCTCGAAGGCGCCGGCCGCGAGGTGGCGCTTGCCATCGCCGGCCACGTGTCGCAGGTCGGCGACGCGCTCCACCGCAGCCACGCCGCCTTCGTCGAAACCGCCGACAGCCGCGCCCGCGCGGTCGAGGAGGCGCTGGGCAGCCGGCTCGCCGCCCTGCAGGAAACCATCGCCCGCGGCGACATCCTCGCCGACCGGATCGCCGGGAACGCGCGGACGCTCGGCGACACCCTGGATTCCCGCCTCACCGAGATCGACCGGATCATCGCCGTGCAGGGCAGCGCGCTGGCCGACTCCCTGGCCGAGCGCGCCCGCCTCGCCGGCGACACCGTCGAGGCGCGGCTCGCCGAGATGGAATCCGTCTCGGCCCGGCGCGCCGCCGAGATCGGCGAGAGCTTCGCGGCCCTCGTCGGCCATGTCGACACGCGGCTCGGCGCCCGCGCCAACGCCCTCAACGAGACCCTGGTGCTGCGCGCCTCCGAGATCGCCCGCACCCTGGACGAGGGCAACCGCATCCTCGTCGATGCCCTCGACCGGCGCATCGAAGGCAGTGCGCAGGACATCGCCGACCGCGGCCGCTCCGTCGGCGACGTGCTCGCCGCCCGCGCCGCCGAGATCGCCGAGCGGCTCGAACACACGACGCAGGACCTCGCCCGCCGCCTCGACGAGGGCGCCGAGCGCTTCGATTCCGGCGTGGTCGCGCGCCTCGATGCCCTCAACGGCACGCTGGAGGAGCGCACGCGCCACCTCGACGATTCCTTCGGCATCCAGGCGCTCGAGGCGGTGCGCCTGATCGAGAGCCGCACCCGCACCATCGACGGCGAGCTGACCGGCCGGATCCGCGACCTCGTCGCCCTGCTGGAGCGCCGCAGCGGCCTCGCGGTCGAGGCGCTCGGCGGCCATGTCGAGGCCATCGCCCGGCTGTTCGACGAGCGGGCCGAGAGCCTCAACCACCTGTTCGACGAGCGCGGCGGCGCGCTCGCCGCCGACCTCGACCAGCGCAACCGCTCGGCGGTGGAAGGGCTCGACGGCCGCCTCGCCGACATCACCCAGGCCCTGGAACAGGGCGGCGCGTCGCTGGGCGCCCTGCTCGACCGCCGCGGCACCGCGCTGCTCACCGCCCTGCGCGATCTCATGGGGCAGGTCGACGGCCTCCTGGGCGAGGGTGCGGGCCGCCTCGGCCAAGCCCTCGAAACCCGGGCGGACGAGCTCCGCACCCTGCTCGACCACCGCACGGACGACCTGCGCGCGCTCGTGGACGGCAGTGCCGGCCATGTCCGCGGCGAGTTCGATGCCGGCCTCGACGCCCTGCGCTCCGCCCTGGAGGAACCGGCCCGCACGGTCCAGGACCTGCTCGACAGCCGGGCGGGCGAGATCCGCGCCATGCTCGACGCCCGCAACGATACCCTGCGCGCGACCCTCGAGGAGCGGGCTCGCACGGTTCAGGAGATCCTCGATCACCGTACGGCCGAGATCCGCGGGCTGCTCGACGGCCATGCCGGCCACCTCGACGAGGGCTTCCAGGGCCGTATCCTGCCGCTCCAGGCGGCGCTGACCGAAGGCGCGCGCCTGTTCGTCGAGACGCTGGAGGGCGGCATCGGCCGCGCGACCGGCGAGGTCGATGCCCGCACGCGCGGCCTCGCCACCCTGTTCGACGAGCGCCTCGGCGTCCTCGGCGAGCTCGTGGACGGACGCGGCCAGCAGGTCGCCCAGAGCGTCGAGACGCGGGCGCAGGAGCTGCGCCGCCTGTTCGACGAGATCCACGCCACCCTCGGCTCCCTGGTGGACGAGAGCTCGGCGGCGCTGACCGGTCGCCTCGACGCCCAGATCAAGGCGCTGGCCACCCTGTTCGACGAGCGCATGCGCGGGCTCGACGGGCTGGTCGAGAGCCGCGGCAGCGCCTTCGCGCAGGTCGTGGAGAACCAGTCCGCCGCCCTGACGCAGGCCGTCGACAGCCGCAGCGAGGCGTTCACCGCCCGCATCGACGCGCGCCTGCGCGCCTTCGCCACCGTGGTGGCGAGCCGCGCCAACGCCCTGGCCGACGCCTTCGACGAGCGCCAGGACGCCTACGCCGCCCAGATCGACGAGGGCACGGCCCGCATGGTCGCTGCGCTCGACGAGCGCGCCCGCCAGCACGGGGCCCAGTTCGAGACGGTCGAGGAGCGCCAGAAGGCCATCGCCGACCTGATCGAGGCCGGCACCGCCCGCATCGCGGCGGCGCTGGACGAGCGCGCCCAGCGGCAGGCCGCCCTCACCGAGGCGTTCGACGGGCAGCGGGACGCCTACGCCACGCTGATCGAGCAGGGCACCGCCCGCATGGTCTCCGCGCTGGAAGAGCGGGCGCGTCGCCACGCGGTGCTGGCCGAGGCGTTCGACCGCCAGAAGGAGGCCTACGCGGCGCTCATCGACGGCGGCACCGCCCGGCTGGTCGCGGCGCTCGACGAGCGGGCCGCGCGGCAGACGGCCCTCACCGAGACCCTCGACGAGCGCCAGACCGCCTACGCGGCGCTGGTAGAAGAGGGCATCGCCCGGATGGGCCGGATGCTGGAGGAGCGCGCCCACCGTCACGCCTCCGAGGTCCAGGCCCGTGCCGAGGCGCTGGCCGAGACGATGGATCAGCGCAACGGGGCGCTGGCCCGCCTGATCGACGGGCCGGCCGCGGCGCTGGCCGAGGCCCTCGCCGAGCGCGAGCAGGCGCTCGACCGGCTCATCGCCGACAAGGGCGCGCCGCTGGTCGAGGCCCTGCGCGAGCGGACCGACGCCATCGTGGTCCGCACCGTCGAGTCGGCCAAGGCCCTGCGCGCGGCCCTGGACGAAGGGGCGGAAGCCTCCGCCGGCACCGTCGCCCAGGCGAATGAGCGGGTCCGCCACGACGTCGCGGGCTTCCTGACCCGGATCGAGAGCGCCAACGACGCGCTCAAGGCCCTCGTCGGCGGCGCCTCCGACAACCTGGCCGCCGTCGAGCACGGGCTCGCGGCCCGCGTCGAGCAGATCCAGGCGTCCCTGGACCGGGTCGCCGCCGACACGGCGCAGGCCTCCGACCGGGTCTCGACGCAGGTCGTGGCCCTGCGCGAAGCCTCGCAGGGGGCGCTCGCCCAGGCCTCCGATCTCGCCGAGACCCTGGACGCCCGCGGCAAGGCGCTGGTGGAGCGCACCGGCACCAATGTCGGCGCCCTCACCGAGGCCGCCGGCACCCTGGAGGCGGTGGAGGGCCGCCTCGCCGAGAGCCTGTCGAGCCGGCAGGCGGTGGTCGAGGCGGTGCTGTCCCGCCTCGAGGAGCGCAGCCAGGCCATCGAGGCCCAGACCGGCCGCTTCGGCAGCGTGATCGAGGAGACGCTGCGCGCGGCCGAGGCCCGCGCCCGCGAACTCAGCGAGAGCGTGGCCCGCGCGGCCCGCGAGGCCGGCACGGCGGTGGCGGGCGATTTCGAGCGCCTGCGCAGCGGCGCCGACGAGGAGAGCGCCCGCACGGCGGCGGCGGTCCGCAGCGCCATCGAGGCGGCGTCGGCCAAGATGATGGAGAGCTTCACGGCCGCCTCCGGCCAGTTCGGCGACTCGGTCGCGCGGATGAACGCGATGGCCACCGAGATCCGCCGCGAGCTCGACGCGACCCGCGCCGACCTGCAGCGCGGCGTCCTCGACCTGCCCCGCGAGACGCAGGACGCGACGAGCGAGATGCGTCGCGTCGTGGCCGAGCAGATCGACGCGCTGAACGAGCTGGCGGCACTCGTCGCCCGCTCCAACCGCTCGGTCGATGTCGCCCAGCCGGCGGCGCAGGCCCGCGCGGTCGAGCAGCGCCGGACGGCCGAGGCCGGCCGCGCCGCCTCGGCTCCGATCCCGGCCTCGATCCCGGCGCCGCAGCCGGCTCCTGCGCCGGCCCGTAGCGCGGCACCGACGGCATCGCGGCCCCAGGCGTCGGCTCCGTCCGCCGCCCCCGCGCGTCCGACGAGCCCGGCCGCCGCTCAGGGCGGTGGTCAGGGGGCGGTCCAAGGAGCGGTCCAAGGAACGGCCCAAGGAGCGGTCCAGGGGCGGCCCGGCACCCGCGACAACCGCGGCTGGCTGTCCGATCTCCTGACCCGCGCCTCGATCGACGACGACGGCGCCGAGGCGGCCCCCGCTCCGGCTCCGGCACCCGAGGCGAAGGGGCCGGTGGAGCGGATCTCGCTCGACGCGATCTCGACCGACATCGCCCGGATGGTGGACCACCAGGCCTCGGCCGAGTTCTGGCAGCGCTACCGCCGGGGCGACGCGAACCTGTTCGACGGCCGCCTCTACACGGCACAGGGCCGCCAGACCTTCGAGCAGATCCAGCGCCGTTACCGGGCGGATGCCGAGTTCCGCCGCACGGTCGATCGATACGTCGGCGAGTTCGAGCGGCTGCTCGGCGAGGTGACGAAGAACGACCGCGACACCAAGCGCGCGGACGCCTACCTCACCTCGGAGACGGGTAAGGTCTACACCATGCTCGCCCATGCCAGCGGCCGGTTCGACGAGGCGTGAGGCCGTAACCCTCGACCGGGGCTCCGACGAAAAAGGCCCCCGTCGCGCGCGCGACGGGGGCCTTTTCTATTCGGTGCCGTCGTGGCGAGGGTGCCGCCTCACTCCATCACGGCGGCCTTCATGATGACCACCATCGTCGCCCGGCCGGGTTCGTCGCCGAGGCAGCGGATGCTGTGGGGACGGTCGCAGCGGTAGCGCAGGGTCTCGCCGGCATTGGCCCGCTGCACCTCGCCGCCGACCTCGACCTCGAAGCTGCCCTCCAGCACCGACAGCGACTCGACCGAGCCGCGCTGATGCGCGTCGGATTCGAGCACCCCGCCGGCATCGGCGGTGACGTCGTACCATTGCAGCCACTCGACGGTCTTGATCCAGCCGATGATGGCGAGCCGCACCTTGCCGTCGTCGGAGACGAGCCGCGGCGTGTCGGCGCGGGAGAAGCGCTCGATGAACGGCTCCTCGTCGGAGGTGGCGAGAACCCGCTCGATCGAGACGTCGAGCGCCTGGCTCAGCCGCCAGATCGTGGCCAGCGTCGGGTTGGTCTCGTTGCGCTCGATCTGGCTGATGATCGACTTCGCCACGCCGGACTGCTCGGCGAGTTCGGAGAGGGAGAGGTTGTAGGCCTTGCGCAGGCGCTGGATCGTCTTGCCGAGTTGGCCCGAGAGCACCTGCGCACCGCTGGCGAGATCCTTCGGCCGTCCGCGCTCGAGGCTTGCCGCTATGTCCTGCATCACGTCGGTCCGGTGAGAGTGCCCGCCGCGCCATCCGCGCGCCGACCACACCCTCGCGGGCGGATCGGGTCACGAAGTCGTGGGCGGGGCACCGAAAGGCGTTCCGTTATCCGAACGAGCGTTTGATCTGTCAAACGCAAAACGAGGCCGCAGGCCCGGTTTCGACCCGGCGCGGAGCTATCGCCAGAGCGCGTAGAAGTGGTGGAGCGGGCCGTGGCCGTGGCCGACGGGCACCGAATCCGCGGCGCGGATCGCCGCCGTGACGTAGGTCTTCGCGGTTCCCACCGCCTCGGTCAGCCCCTGGCCGCGGGCGAGCCCGGCCGCCACGGCGGCCGAGAGGGTGCAGCCCGTGCCGTGGCTGTTGCGGGTCTCGATGCGGGGCGCCGCGAACCGGCGCAAGGTCCCGTCCGCGGCGATCAGGTGATCGACGCTCTCCCGGCCCTCGCCGTGGCCGCCCTTGATCAGCACCGCCCGCGCCCCGCGCGCCAGCAGCCGCCGCCCCTGCGCCACCGCCTCGTTATCGTGCTCCGCCTGCCCTTCGTCGAGCAGGGTCGCGGCCTCCGGCAGGTTGGGGGTGACGACGACGGCGAGCGGCATCAGCTCGCTGCGGAGGATCTCGACGGCCTCCTGCGAGATCAGCCGGTCGCCGCTGGTGGCCACCATGACGGGATCGAGCACCACGGGGATGCCGGCGGCGTGCCGCCGCAGTCCCTCAGCCACCGCCCGGATCGTCGCGGGATGCGAGAGCATGCCGATCTTCACCGCGCCGACCGCGAGGTCGGAGAACACCGAGTCGATCTGCGCGGCGACGAAGTCCGCCGGCACGTCGTGGATCGCCTGCACGCCGCGGGTGTTCTGCGCGGTGAGCGCGGTGACGACGCTGGCGCCGTAGACGTGCAGGGCCGCGAAGGTCTTGAGGTCGGCTTGGATGCCGGCGCCCCCGCTCGAATCCGAGCCGGCGATGGTCAGGGCGATGGCAGTCATGGGCGTCTCCCGTCGTCTGTTCTTCTGGTATCGACCTCTTCTAACCTGTTCCCGCAGCCCCGCGCTGCCCGAGCGCCTCATCGACCCGCGCCAGCAGGTCCCGTGCCTTGGCCTCCGTGGCGCCGCCCTTGAACAGCGCGCCGATCAGCGCCACCCCGTCGGCGCCCGCCCGGATCACGGAGGCCGCGTTGCTGGCGTCGATCCCGGCGATCGCGCCGAGCGGAAGGGCCTGGCCCCGGGCGAGCCGGGCGCGGAACACGATCCGCTGCAGCCCGTCGAGGCCGACCGGCGGGTCCGGGTTGTCCTTGCTGGTGGTGGCGAAGACGCCGCCGATGCAGGCGTAGTCGATCGGGAGCCGGTAGAGCTCGTCGGCCTGGGCACCGGTCTTCACGGTGAGTCCGATGACGGCGCGGGACCCGAGCAGGCGGCGCGCCTCCTCCGGGTGGAGATCGGATTGGCCGAGATGCACGCCCTCGACGCCCGCGGCGAGCGCGAGATCGACCCGATCGTTGACGAGGAGCGGGGCCCGGCCCGCGACCGCCGCATGGATCGCCCGGATCCGCGCCAGCGCCGCGCGGGCGCTGGTGAGATCCTTGTCGCGGTACTGGAGCAGGGTGGCGCCTCCGGCCACGGCCTCGGCCGCGAGCGCGGCGAGCGCCGCCGCGTCCTCACCCAGCACGCCGACATCGAGGATGCCGTAGAGGCGCAGGTCCACCGCGCGCCCCGCCGACGGCCGGGACGAACCGAGCCCTGTGCCGAGCCCTGCCCCGATGCTCATGCCGACCCCCTGTCCCGTCCGAGCGCCATGGCCGCTCCCCGCGCTGAAACCCTCCGCCCGTCTAGCAGGATCGGCCCGCCGCGGCGACCGTGCCGGCACGCGCCCTGGAAACCGCTTGCAATCGAAACCTCTTGCGGATGAGGCCGTGGCCTCCGTTGACGGTGCCGGGGCCGATCCGGCAAGAGCGAAGGGGTACGGGCCGGAACCGCTTCCGCCGCCGAGGGGATGCCCGAGGAGAGGGGCTGAAGGCCGACGAACACATGAGCACGGCCGAACCGGGTGTGACCGCCGCCGCGGCGGACAAGGAGAGGCGCGCCGCCAGCGCTTCCTCGGTGGGACTCGTCGCCGTGATCGTCGCGGCGACGGACGGGGAGCCGCGCGCGCTCACCGTGCAGGTCGCCGGCCAAGCCAAGGGCCGCGAGAGCGCCCTGCCCGCCGGCCCGCTGGTGCCGGAGCACGCCACCCTGGAGCGGGGCCTTCGCGCCTGGGTGGAGCAGCAGACCCACCAGCGCCTCGGCTATGTCGAGCAGCTCTACACCTTCGGCGACCGCGACCGGGAGGGCGGGCAGCACGGCGTGCACCTGCTCTCGGTCGCCTATCTCGCCCTGGTGCGCGAGCTGCGCCCGGCGGGTCTCGCCGAGGCCGCGTGGCGCAACTGGTACCGCTACCTGCCCTGGGAAGATTTTCGCGAGGGGCGGCCCCCGGCGCTCGCCGCGATCGAGCCGCGGCTGATGACCTGGGTCGCCGCCGCCTCCGACCCGAAGCTCCGGCGCCTGCGCGAGGACCGGGTCGGCCTCAGCTTCGGCATCGGCGGCGCCTGGAACGAGGAGCGGGTGCTGGAGCGCTACGAGTTGCTGTTCGAGGCCGGCCTGATCCCGGAGGCCAAGGGACAGCACGGCGCCGCCGTGCCCGACGACCTCGCGATCACCGGCCAGCCGATGGCCCACGACCACCGCCGGGTGCTCGCCACCGCGATCGGCCGCCTGCGCGGCAAGATCAAGTATCGCCCGGTCGTATTCGAGCTGATGCCGCCGGCCTTCACCCTGCTGCAGCTTCAGCGCACGGTCGAGGCGCTCTCGGGCACGCGGCTGCACAAGCAGAACTTCCGCCGCCTCGTGGCGCAGCAGGGGCTGGTCGAGGAGACCGAGGCGCTCACCAGCGGCAACGCCGGACGCCCGGCCCGGCTGGTGCGCTTCCGCCGGGAGGTTCTCCTGGAGCGCCCGGCGCCCGGCGTACGGCTCACCCCGTCGCGGCGGACGGTGTGACACGCCATCCGGTTGATCGCTTCGGTCGTTTGTTTGTCATCGCCGCGGCTCCGCCTCGCGATGACGGAGTAGGGCCAAACCCAGGGTGATCAGCCGCACACGGTATGAAACGTCCGGTGGGCCCGGCACTGCCGAGCCCCCATCATCGACGCCGACCCGGCCTCAGGCCTGCGCTTCCTTCTTGCGGCGCGGGGCGCGGCGCTTCTTCTCCGGGGCGGCCTCCGGCTCGGCGGCCACCGGCTCGGGCGCGGCCTCCGGCTCGGCGGCCCGACGGCGCTGCTGACCGAGCCCGAGGGCCCGCGCCAGCTCGGAGCGCTGCTCCGAATAGCTCGCCGAGGTCATGGGGTAGTCGTTGGGCAGGCCCCACTTCGCCCGATACTGCTCCGGCGAGAGACCGCGCAGGGTGAGGTGACGGCGCAGCGTCTTGTAGGGCTTGCCGTCCTCGAAGCTGACCAGGAAGTCGTGGCTGATCGACTTGCGGATCTCCTGCGGCGTCGCCTTGGGCGGGCCGGTCTCGGCGGACGGGCGCCCGCTCATGGTGACGGAGCGGATTGCCTCGTGCACCTCCCCGAGAAGCTTCGGAAGCTCGGCACTCTGGACGTGATTGTTGCTGACATAGGCAGAAACGACATCGGCCGTGAGGGTAACGAGGCGGGCCGATTCCGCATCCTGTTCACTGGTTTCCATGGCGCGATCTTCTGTGCAGGAGGATTACCTGGAAGACGGTAAGCTCAGAGCCGCGGAGGAGCAAGACATCGCCACTGAATTCGCGCGCAGTCAGGTCGAAGAAAATGGAGCGACGCGCGCGTTTCTGTGCAGGTCGAGTGGAAAAATCGCCGATGCGACACTGCGGAAAAAAACGATTGAGCCCACCTTGCGGCTGAGCCGGAAGAGCGGCGTGAACTATTTCAAATGTTAAGATCGTACCTGTCGGCTTTTGGAAAATGATGCTGTGCCAACGGGTTGAGATTTTGCTTCGCCCGGTGTTTCAAGCGTCGGCGGCGGAGACCTGCCGAGCCTCCGCTCGTCGCGTCGGCATCACCGCGAACGACGCGGTTTGATTGCGACATCCCGCCGCAGGCCTACGTATTTTCTGTGGATTGCCGCCACCGGAATCGGATCAGCGGGACGATTTCTCCGGATCAAAACGTGCCGTTTCGTTTCTGAACCGGTGAAGATGCGCTCCGATCAACCGGAAGTACGAGGGGCGGTTGTCTATAATTGGGAGCCGACCGTCGAAGGCGCTATCTGTTTGCTGGTACAGGGAGCTCTGGTTCAGAGACGGCGAACTCCGATCTCCCCGAGACAGTATTCCTGCGTCGATAGCTCGGACCGGTACCGCCGACGGACGACCGGGTCTTGCAAAGATTCCCAGGAGTGTTGCTGAGCGGGCTCGGCTCAGCGCGCAGGTCTTTGCGTCGCCTCGTCCCGCCTCGCTTTGCCAACGCACAATGATGATGCGGCCCCGACACCGCGCGAGCCGCGCCGTGCCGGGTCTCCTTCGCTGGAACGGATGATCGCGTCGATCCTCGGGCCGGACTGATCCGGAGATCAGTCGAGGCCTAGCATCAGGCCGAGATTCTGCACCGCCGCCCCCGAGGCGCCCTTGCCGAGATTGTCGAGGCGCCCGACCAGAACGGCCTGACCGTGGCTGTCGGAGCCGAAGACCCGCAATTCGAGCTGGTCGGTGTCGTTGAGGGCTTCCGGCTCGATGCGCTCGCGGTGGGCGCCTTCCTCCGCGCCGCGCACGACCTTCACCAGCGGGGTGTCCGCGTACCAATCGGCCAGCGCCTCCTCCAGGTCGCCCGGCGTCGGATGGCCGGGCAGGGCGCCGAGATGCAGCGGGATGCTGACCAGCATGCCTTGCCGGAAGTTGCCGACGGAGGGGATGAAGATCGGCCGCCGGGTCAGACGGCTATAGGCTTCGATCTCCGGCAGGTGCTTGTGGCCGAAGCCGAGACCGTAGAGCTGGAACGGGGCGCCCTCCCCGCGCTCGTAGCTCTCGATCATGCTGCGGCCGCCGCCGCTATAGCCGCTCACCGCGTTGATGCTGACCGGATGATCCGACGGGATCAGGCCGCGCTCGACCAAGGGACGCAGCAGCGCGATCGCCCCGGTCGGGTAGCAGCCGGGATTGGCGACCCGGCGCGCGCCGCGGATCGCGTCGGCCTGCTCCGGCGCCATCTCGGCGAAACCGTAGACCCAGCCCGGCGCGATGCGGTGGGCGGTGCTGGCATCGAGCAGCTTCGGGCCGCCCCCGGACAGGCCGTCGGCCAGGGCGGCGGTCTCGCGGGAGGCGTCGTCGGGCAGGCAGAGGACGACGAGGTCGACCTCTTCCAGGATCGCCCGCTTCACGCCCGCGTCCTTCCGGCTCTCGTGCGGAATGCTGACGAGGCGCACCCTGCCGTCGCGTTCCAGGCGCTCGCGGATGCCGAGGCCGGTGGTGCCGGCCTCGCCATCGATGAACACCTTCGGGGCGCTGACGCCGTCGGACATCGCAAAATCCTCGCTCGGCCCCGATCCGGGCCGCTCTGACACAGGGCGCGGACGCGCGCCCGCACCGGGCGCGTCCTGCAACACGATTCGCCGGTGGCGGGGGAGGTGGAAGCTTCGTCCTCCCCTGTCAACGTCTCCGGCGATTGCGCGGCAGGCCGCTCGCGGACGTCGCCGGTCGGTGGACAGGTTCGGCGCGGCCGGAACTCAGGATGACGCCTTCTGTTGACAGCCGAATGTCGCTGAGGAGGCGAAACCGATGTCAGGAACCGCGAAGAAGACCGATCCGAAGCTGTGGGACAAGGTGAAGAAGGAGGTCACGCAATCGTCCAAGGGCGGCAAGCCCGGCCAGTGGTCCGCCCGCAAGGCGCAGATGGCCACCAGCGAGTACAAGAAGGAAGGCGGCGGCTACGCCGGCAAGAAGTCCGACGACAACCACCTCAAGCAATGGACCGACGAGGAGTGGGACACGAAGTCGGGCAAGGAGAGCGGCACGACCGGCGAGCGCTACCTGCCCAAGAAGGCGCGCGAGAAGCTGTCCGATTCCGAGTATAGCCGCTCCACCGCCAAGAAACGCGCCGATTCCGCCAAGGGCCGGCAGCACTCGAAGCAGCCCGCCGACGTGGCGAAGAAGGCGGCCTCCGCCCGCAAGACCGGCAAGACTTCGAATAAGGGCGGGAGCGGCGCCACCAAGGCGGAGCTGATGCAGAAGGCCCGCAAGCAGGACATCCCCGGCCGCTCGAAGATGACCAAGGGCGAACTGGAGCGCGCCCTCTCCGCCTGAGAAGTGCGGACCGGCGAGGACGGAGGCATCCGCCCTGACGACCGGTCCGACACGGCTTCCGGCCGATCGTTTCGGTCGGAGCATGGTCTGTCCCCTCCCCCTTGTGGGAGGGGTTCGGGGCGGGGGTGGTGCAGAAGGTACCGCCGCGGCCACGCGGCGGGGGCGGCCGAGGGCGGCGTGCGCCCGTCAGTCGTCGGACGGTCCGGCGGCCGAGGGCTCGGGCTCGTCGGCGGTGTAGCCTTCGAGCCAGTCGAGGCTCTCCTGCGAACCCGCCTCGTAGGGATTGGTGGAGTCGGGCTGACCCTTGGCCTTCGCGGCCCTGCCCTCTTCGAAGATCTTGCTCGATACCACGGCCATCGACCGATCCTTTCTCGATGCGGGCCCGGATCGCCGCCGGGCCGGACAGGGCGGGAACAGAAGTGATCCGGAGCGGTCGGAGTTCCCGCCCGCGCCGCGGCGGTGTCAGGCGGCGGTATCGGGTTCCGGCGCGGGCGTCACCTCAGCGCGGTGGAGCCGGCTCAACAGCACGAGCAGCGGGCCGGGCAGCGGCGCCTCCAGGGTGTCCGGGGCGAGGATATCCACGCTCGCGGCGCGACGGCGGTCGGACCGCGGCTCGCGCTTCACGATGACGGGGGACCGACGGCGGACAGATCTGGGTGTCATGACGCGACGGGAACTCAACAGCCCACGATGAACGAGACCGGGAAGCGCCCGGGCACAGCCGCCATCGGCTGCGGCCCCGCCGGTTTTGAGACCCGGCGAGGGGTCTGCACGAAACGCTTCGGACCGTGAGAACGCGACCTTTCGGATCCGGTTCCGCCCGTCTCGTCTACAAATTCGACAATATGCTTGTGGATTAGGCACATTCCACCTTGCGTGTGACATAACAAACGCGACGTCCCCATCGTGCGATTGCGGATGAGGCGCGTGTGAAGCCCGTGGCTCTCCCGGCGCGCGGGTGGTAGAGGGCGCTCCATGCTCGAAGGTCTGCCGCCGCACCGACCCACGCACGTCCTGCGCCTGATCACGGACGAGCCCTCCGCTCGCACCATGACCGAGCTCCTGGGCGAGATGTTCGACCCGATGGAGACGGCGGTCGCCGCCTTCGAGGTGGAGGAGACCGGCGCGTGGCGGCTCGAAGCCTACTTCTCGGAGGAGCCCGACGCGGAGATGATCCGCGACCTGATCCGGCCGGTCGTCGGCGCGCAGGCCGACGAGGCCGCCTTCGAGACCATCGATCAGCAGGATTGGGTGCGCGCCTCGCTGGAGGGGCTGAAGCCCGTCCGCGCCGGCCGTTTCCTCGTCCATGGCGGCCACGACCGGCATCATGTGCGGGCCAACGACCTCGCCATCGAGATCGAGGCGGCGCTCGCCTTCGGCACCGGCCACCACGGCACCACGCTGGGCTGCCTGCGGGCGCTGGTGGACGAACTGAAGCGGCGGCGCCCGGCCCGCGTCCTCGATGTCGGCACCGGCACCGGCATTTTGGGCTTCGCCGCCGCCAAGGCGCTGCATACGCCCGTGATCGCCGGCGACCTCGACCCGGAGGCGGTGACGACCGCCCGCGGCAATGCCCGCCTCAACGGGCTCGGACCGTATCTGCGCCTCTACCACGCGCCGGGCGTGCGCCACGCGCTGGCGAACCGTCCCCGCGGTTTCGACGTGGTGTTCGCCAACATCCTGGCCCGCCCGCTCAAGCGGCTCGCGCCGTCGCTGACCGCCGTGGTGGCCGATGACGGCGTGCTGATCCTCTCCGGCCTGATCGAGCGCGACGTGCCGGGCGTGCTCTCGACCTACCGCCACCGCGGCTTCCACCTCGCCCGCTCCGGCGTGATCGAGGGATGGGCGACGCTGGTGCTGCGCCGGGGCGGGGCGGCGGCGCGTCCGCGCTGAGACGGGTGTCGCGGGGGCGTTCGACGCGGTAGGTTTCCGCCATGACGACCTCCCCTCCCCGCTTCCAGACCTTCGACGATCCGAGCCACGCCAAGGGGCCCGAGCGGATCGAGGCCCTGCGCGCCGCCCTGCGGGAGATCCGCGCCGACGGCTTCGTCGTGCCGCGGGCCGACGAGCACCAATCCGAGTACGTGCCCGCCAATGCCGAGCGGCTCGCTTGGCTCACCGGCTTCACCGGCTCGGCCGGCTTGGCGATCGTGCTCGCCGACGAGGCCGCCCTGTTCGTCGATGGCCGCTACACCCTCCAGGCGCCGGAGCAGGTCGAGACCGGGACGATCACCGTGGTGCCGCTCGCCGAGTCGACGCCGGAGGCGTGGCTCGGCGCCCATCTGAAGCCGGGCCAGGTCCTCGCCTACGATCCCTGGCTCCACACGCCCGACGGCGTCGCCCGCCTGGAACGCGCCGCCCTGAAGGCGGGGGCGTCGCTCCGCGCCGTGCCGGACAACCTCGTGGACGCGGTCTGGGCCGGCCGGCCCCGGCCGCCGGCGGGCCGCGTCGCGGCCCATCCCGACGCTCTGGCCGGCGAGACGGTGCCCGAGAAGCTCGCCCGGATCCGCGCCGCCCTGGCCGAGGGCGGGATCGACCTCCTCGTCGTCTCCGATCCGCACAACCTCGCCTGGGCGTTCAACCTGCGCGGGGCCGACATCCCGCACACGCCGCTGGCGCTCGGCTACGCGCTCGTCCCCCGCGAGGGGCGGGCCGCCCTCTACCTCACCTCGCAGGCGGTCGATTTCGACCTGCGCGCCGCCCTGGAGCCGCTGGCCGACCTCCGACCGCGGGCCGCCTTCGCCGAGGATCTGGCCGGCCTGTGCACGAAGGCCGCGCGGGTGCGGCTCGATGCGGCGACGGGGGCGGCGGCGCTCAAGGACCGCGTCGAGGCGGCCGGGGGCGTCGCCGATGTCGGCGCCGACCCGGTCACCGCGATGAAGGCGGTCAAGAACGCCGCCGAGATCGCCGGAACCCGCGCCGCCCACCACCGCGATGGGCTGGCCGTGACGCGCTTCCTCGCCTGGCTCGACCGCGCCGCCGCCGAGGGCGTGAGCGAGATCGCCGCCGTCGAGGCGCTGGAGGATTTTCGCAGCGAGGGCGGCCTGCTGCGCGACGTCTCCTTCCCGACCATCTCCGGCTCCGGCCCGAACGGCGCCATCGTGCACTATCGCGTCACCCGCGCCACCGACCGCACCGCGCGGCCCGGCGAACTCTTCCTGATCGATTCCGGCGCGCAATACGCCGACGGCACCACCGACATCACCCGCACCGTCGCAATCGGCACGCCGACCGACGAGATGCGCGACCGCTTCACCCGCGTGCTAAAGGGCCACATCGCCATCGCCCGCGCCGTCTTCCCCGACGGGACCACGGGGGCGCAGATCGACGCCTTCGCCCGGATGAGCCTGTGGGAGGCGGGGCTCGATTACGACCACGGCACCGGCCACGGCGTCGGCGCATTCCTCTCGGTCCACGAGGGGCCGCAGCGCATCGCCAAGACCGGTACGGTCGCCCTCAAGCCCGGCATGATCCTCTCGAACGAGCCGGGCTATTACCGCAGCCGCGCCTACGGCATCCGCATCGAGAACCTGATCCTGGTCGAGGCGCGGACGATTCCCGGTGCCGACCGCCCGATGCTCGGCTTCGAGACCCTGACGCTGGCCCCCATCGACCGGCGGCTGATCGATCCCGCCCTGCTCGGCGCGGCCGACACCGCTTGGCTCGACGCCTACCACGCGCGGGTGCGCGCGGCGCTCGCTCCCGACCTCGACGGACCGACGCGGGAGTGGCTGGAGATGGCGACGCGGCCCCTTGGCGCCGGATAGGCGCCGGGCATTGCCCGAGCGCGACGGGCGCGTGCTGCGTGTGGTATGCGTTCCGATCCCCGGTGGCGCCCGCGTCGTGACGATGTTCCTTAATCGCGGCAGGAGGAGGAAGCCGTGAAGAGCCGCTACGATGCCGAGACCGACGCGCTCTACCTCCGCTTCACCGAGACGACGATCGTCGAGAGCGAGGAGGTGCGGCCCGGAATCGTGCTCGATTTCGCTGCCGAGGGCCGGATCGTCGCCCTCGAAATCCTGGACGCGACCGAGCATCTGGCGAGCGGGACCGACCCTGCTGCCCTGACGGCGGCCTGAGGGACGATATCCGCCGTGGCCCGGCCTCCCGCCATCTTGTTCGTGTGCCTGGGCAACATCTGCCGTTCGCCCCTGGCCGAGGCGGCCTTCCGGCGCGAGGCGGAGCGGGCCGGCCTCGCCGTCATGGTCGACTCCGCCGGCACCGGCGACTGGCACGTGGGCGAGCCGCCCGATCCCCGCGCGATCGCGGTGGCGCGGGCGAACGGCGTCGACATCGCGGGCTATCGCGGGCGTCAGGTCACGCCGGCCGATTTCGAGCGCTTCGACCACGTCGTCGCCCTGGATCTCGCCAATCTCGCCAAGCTGCGCGCCCTGCGGCCCGCCGGGTCGCGGGCCGAGCTGAGCCTGCTCCTCGATCACGTGCCGGGCCGTGCGGGCGAGCCCGTGGCCGATCCCTATTACGGGGCGGAGGCGGGCTTCGACACCACTTGGGCCGACGTGAGCGCGGGCGCCCGCGCCCTCGTCCGCCGGATCGCGGCGCCGGAATGAGCGACCTCGCCGGGCGCGCGGCGGACCTGCTCGGCGTCCCCCTCGCCGAGGCCCGGCCGATGGCGGGCGGCGACCTGTCCCAATGCGTCCGTCTGCGGCTGGAGGATGGGCGCGAGGCCGTGGCCAAGTCCGGGCCGGCGCCGCGGGAGGAGGCCCGGATGCTCGCGGCCATCGCCGCGGCCGGCGCGCCGGCGCCCGCCGTTCTCGCCGCGGACGAGGCTGTGCTCGTGCTCGAATCCCTGCCCGATACAGGCGCCGGGCCGGGCGCCGAGGCCGATCTCGGCCGGGTCGTCGCCCGCCTGCACGCCGCCGAGGGCGAGCGCTACGGCTGGCACGCCGATTACGCCTTCGGTTCCGTGGTCATCGCGAACGCGTGGGGCGACGACTGGCCCGCCTTCTGGGCGAAACATCGCCTGCTCTGCCATGCCGGCCACCTCCCCGCCCCGCTGGTCCGGCGGATCGAGCGGCTGGCGGACGATTTGGGGAACCGCCTGCCGGAGCGGCCCCGCGCCGCCCTGCTCCACGGCGACCTGTGGGGCGGCAACGTCCTTTACGCCGGCGACCGGGTCTCGGGGCTGATCGATCCGGCCTGCTACTACGGCCATGCCGAGGTCGATCTGGCGATGCTGGCGCTGTTCGGCCGTCCCGGCCCCGCCTTCCACGCGGCCTACGGAGCGCCCGAGCCCGGCGCGGCGGAGCGTGCGCCGATCTACAAGCTCTGGCCGGCGCTGGTGCATTGGCGCCTGTTCGGCGCCGGCTACCGCGGCATGGTCGAGGGGTTTCTCGAGGCGGCCGGCGTCTGACCGGGCTGGTCGATCACTTTGGTCAGAGCTTGGCCTGTCCCCTCCCCCTTGTGGGGAGGGGCTCGGGGTGGGGGTGGTGCAGAAGGCACCGCACCGCCTCATCCTGAACCACCCCCACCTCCTGCCTCCTCCCCACAAGGGGGAGGAGAGG
>NZ_JBELQE010000026.1:0-18297 GCF_040270385.1 Methylorubrum podarium
CGATCATCTCGCCGATCTCGGTGTCGCCGTTGGCGGAGATCGTGCCGACCTGGGCGACCTCTTCGGAGGAGGCGACCTTCTTGGCGCGGGCGGTGATATCCTTCACCGCGGCCTGGGTGGCGAGGTCGATGCCACGCTTCAAGTCCATCGGGTTCATTCCGGCGGCGACGTACTTCACGCCCTCCCGGACGATGCAGGCGGCGAGCACGGTCGCCGTGGTGGTGCCGTCACCGGCCGTGTCGCTCGACTTGGAGGCCACTTCGCGCACCATCTGCGCGCCCATGTTCTCGAACTTGTCGACTAGCTCGATCTCCTTGGCCACGGTCACACCGTCCTTGGTGATGCGCGGCGCACCGTAGCTTTTCTCGATCACGACGTTGCGGCCCTTCGGGCCTAGCGTCACCTTCACCGCGCTGGCGAGCAGTTCGACACCGCGCAGCATTTTCTCGCGGGCATCGACCGAAAAGCGAACGTCTTTGGCGGACATGGTGGGCAGCTCATCATCTGTCGTTCGGCCCGAGGCACACCACAGCGGGCGCCTCAAAGGACAAGTCGTCGTCAAAGGCCGCAAGCGGCCTAAATTTGAGCTAGCCGATGACGCCTAGGATGTCGGATTCCTTCATGATCACGAGGTCCTGACCGTCGATCTTGACCTCGGTACCCGACCACTTGCCGAACAGGACACGGTCGCCGGCCTTCACGTCGAGGGCGTTGATCTTTCCCGCCTCGTCGCGTGCACCTAGTCCCGCGGCGATGACTTCGCCCTCTTGCGGCTTCTCCTTGACCGTATCGGGGATGATGATCCCGCCCTTGGTCTTCTCCTCGCCTTCGATGCGACGGAGCACCACGCGGTCGTGCAGCGGACGGAATTTCATAGTGAGATCCTGGTCGTTCCCAAGCGAGATCCAACCGATATGGTTGGCGCTGTCGCGGGAGAGATAGCGGCAAAGCAGAACCTCGCGGCCCGACCGAGGCATTCTTAGCACTTACCATGCGGGAGTGCTAATCCTGTGACAGCCAACAAAGACCGCGCTTTCGCTTGCCGGGGTACCTCGTAGCGGCCGGCGCATCCATTCGAATAAGGCCGCTGAGCGCCGCCTGACTCAGTGCGCTGATTCCGCTGCGGTACGGCTGCCGTGGACTGAGAACGGTATATCGCTTCTCTGAGGGGCCTCGCCCCAGAGGGATGTTCCGCGGTCAGCCAAGAATAGCCAAAATTGGTCCACTGGACTGCTCGGAAGGGGACCCTCCGAACTCTCGCAATGGGTCGGAAGCGGCCCTAGGGTCGGCTATCGATTATCGCGGCGCCTCTCGCTCCACGCACGGCGCCCGCACCACCTCTTCCGGCGTCTCACGCGCGAACGTCGTGATCGGCCCGAAGAGCAGAGGATGGCGGCGAGCCACGGGCGTGCTACCGTCCCGCTATGCCCCGCTGGCTCTTCGAGGCTCTCTGTGTCCTAGCCGTTGCCGCTCCCATCGGCGCAGCGTGCCTACATGCATGGCCGTTCGTCATTGGGCGCCCGTTGCCGAATGGATTCGACGCCGAGGCCGCGCTCCTTGTCGCCCTCTCCCTGCTGCTCAGCGCTGGGCTAACTATGCTGATGTCGGCGGCAATCCATCCCGTGGGCGGGCGGCGCTGATGTCCCGCCGGCTGTCGCGTCTCTTGTGGATTGTCGCGGTGGCCTGAAACGAGAAAGCCCCGCCGCGGTTGAGCCGGGCGGGGTGAGTCTCAGGTACGAACCGCCATGGTCCATGCCGGGCAACCGGCTGGGGCCGGCAATGTCCTGGCTCGGTCTGAAACCGCACAAAAAGCCCCGCGTCGGCGGACCGTGCGGGGCGGGAGAGGTGCACGCGGAGGGCTGATTGCGTGTACGGCATCAGTGATCTGTTTGAGGCGAGCGGTCTATCCCCACCACACAGATGGCTAGACACGACGTCGTCACCAGGACGGCGGCGCGCCTAGCCCAAGCTCCCCCGTCCAGTACCACTCGCCGATGTATGGCCGCGTGCGCTCGATCGCCGGGCCGATGTCCGCAGACTGTTGGAGGCCGCAGTCCAGATCTGCGAGCTGAAGATCTGCCACAAGTGAGCTGCTGATTTTAAGTTGATTAAATCTTCCAGGCCTCGTTCTATTGAGGAAGAGGGTCAAAGGGATATTTGTTGATTAAATCTTTATCTGAGTTCGATCTTATCTTTTTCGCTTTGATGCAAAGCAAATAATTCAATCTTTTGCGGGTAAGTTAAGAAAATTGTTGTATCGCATTGGTAGCATTGATACTTTGCGGCTGTTGCAAACCACGCACCTTTCCGTACATGTATGGTTCCACACGATGGACACGGATTTTGCAGCAAGTCTTCGTAAAGTGCCTTAGATAAGGGCATAATCTGGCCTGTACCGCTGATGGAAATAAACTGAATACGGATATAATCAATGGCTTGGAAATATCCATGAACTGGTAGCGAAATCGTACAGTTATTTATAGATCAGTTAGATTTTAGTCCCAACTGAGATTAAATTCGTTGAATTTTGATGGGCGTCTTGGGTTGGAAACAGTCGCCGCGTCCGCGTCAGCTTTTGATCACGGCGACGGCGGCCCACGCACGGCGCCCGCGCCACCTCCTCGGGCGTCTCGCGCGCGAACGTCGTGATCGGCCCGATCGTGATCTCGGATCGCGCGTGCGGCCGCTCCCTCGGGGCCGTAATCACCGGGCTGATGCGCGTGCTCGGCACGATGAACAGGTAGGCGCGGGCGTCCTTGGCCGGCTTGCCGCTCGCCAGAGGTTCAAATCGAACCTCTGCCCCATCCGCGACGACCGTTGAGGATGGGAAGCGGAGTCCGCTCCTCGATTTGGGAGCGGACATTCTTTCTCCGACCCTGCGTGGTAGCCACGCAATAAGGATTGCTTTCTCGTAAGCAGGGGCTTCACTGCTCTGATGCGGATCAATCGGACCGACTTGGCCGACCTCGGGACCTTCCTCGCTATCGCGCGCCACCGCAGCTTTCGCAGGGCCGGTGTAGAGCTTGGAGTTAGCGCCTCCGCGCTGAGCCATGGGCTCAAGGCCATGGAGGCGCGCCTCGGCGTGCGCCTCTTTAACCGCACCAGCCGCAGCATCACTCTCACCGCAGCCGGGGAGGACCTCCTCGCTTCGCTGGACGCCCCGTTCGCGGCGATCGGCACCGCGCTCGACGGGCTGAACGAACACCGTGATCCGACGCAGGCGACCGGGCGAATACGCCTCAACGTGCTCGAACATGCGAGCACGTTGCTCCTCGCACCCGTACTGCCTCGCTTCCACGAGCGCTACCCGCATGTCGAGATCGACGTCCGGGTGTCCAACGATCTGCTCGACGTCGTGGGGACTGGAGCCGATGCAGGTATCCGCTATGGCGGAACGGTCCCGCAGGACATGGTGGCGCAGCGCCTTTCAGCCGATCTGCGCTGGGTCGTGGTCGGTGCTCTGGCCTATCTCGACCAACATGGGACACCCGAACATCCGCGCCAACTCGCGGCCCACCGATGCCTGCGAATCCGCCTCGGCGATGACCGTCTCTACCGTTGGGAGTTCGAGATGGCAGACGAGGAAATCGCGCTCGACGTTCCCGGTGCAGTGACCATCGACAACACTCAGTTCGCCCTCTCGCTCGCGGTGGCAGGAGGCGGGCTCGCCTACCTCCCCGAGCCATGCGTCAAGACCTCGGTTGCGCGCGGCGAACTCCGCATCGTGCTTGCGGATTGGGCATCACTGGGTGCTGGCTTCCACGTCTACTATCCCGGACGTCGCCAGGTGCCGACCGGATTGCGGCTCCTCATCGATCTGATTCGCGAGGAGAAGCCGCTTGGGTTGTAGCCTCCGCTTCGTTCGACGATGAAATCCGCTCATCGTTCCGTTGAGGGACGAACCGCTGATCGACCGCCCGCACGACCTCTACGTCTGGCATCTCATTGAGGTCAGCGGAGAGATCAAGACATGCACCGTTTCACCGGAAAGGTCGCCTTCATCACGGGCGCAGCCAGCGGCATCGGCCGCGCCGCCGCCATCGCCTTTGCGAGAGAGGGGGCATGCGTGGCGATCACCGACCGCACGGAGGCTGTGCTGGAGCAGCTTCGCGCCGAGATCGAAGCGGCTGGCAGCAAGGTGATCGCGATCCGGTGCGACGTGTCGGTGCCGGAGGACGTCGAGGGTGCGGTGGCCCAAGCCGTCGATCGATTCGGACGCCTCGACTGCGCCTTCAACAATGCGGGCGTCGAAAACAAGGCCGCTCTTGTCCATGAGATCGCCCTCGACGAGTGGGACCGTATCCTCGACATCAATCTGCGCGGCACATTCGTCTGCATGAAGCACGAGATCGCACAAATGCTGCGCCAGGGTGGTGGCGTGGTGGTCAACACCTCGTCCGGTGCAGGGATCAGGGGCGTAGCTGGAGGCGCGAGCTACGCCGCCTCGAAGCACGCCTTGATCGGCCTTACCAAGTCGGCTGCCCTCGACTATGCGAAGGCGAACATCCGGGTGAACGCCGTCCTGCCCGGTAACATCGAGACTCCGATGATGGATCGCTTCACTGGTGGCGACATCCAGAAGGCGATCGACCTTGAGCCGGTCGGGCGGCTGGGCAAGCCCGAGGAGATTGCCGAGGCCGTCCTGTGGATGTGTTCGGACCTCGGGGCGTTCGTGACCGGTGCGTCGATCTCGGTCGATGGCGGCTGGTCGCTCTGAGCGATGTTTCAGGAAAAGCGGAGGAACGCTGACATGGACATCACTCAGACCTCGTCGCCCTCGATAATCGCCCTGATCCGCGACATGAGCGCGTCGACGGTGAAGGGCTTGGTGATGAGGGCCATACCCGGATCAAGGAAGCCGGAGGGTGTCGCGGCCCCTTCCGCGTAGCCGGTCATGAACAGGACCTTGAGATCGGGACGGGTCTCGCGGGCGTGGTCGGCGAGTTGCCGCCCGTTCAAGCCCGGCAAGCCGACATCCGTGACAAGAAGGTCGATGCGGGTGGGTGACTGCAGCACCCTCAATCCTAAGGGTCCGTCCGCGGCCTGGAGGGTTTGGTAACCGAGGTCATGCAGCACCTCGACGATGAGGTCCCGCACCACCTGCTCGTCCTCGACCACCAGCACCGTCTCGCCCGATCCGCGTGGGACCTCGGCAACCTCGTGCAACTCGGCCGGCTCGACCAAGATGCCGGCATGGCGCGGCAGGCAGATGCGCACCGTGGTGCCGCGTCCCACCTCGCTCGCGATATCGGTTTGCCCCTGCGACTGGCGCGCGAAGCCGTAGATCATCGACAGGCCGAGCCCGGTGCCTTGGCCAAGCGGTTTGGTGGTGAAGAACGGGTCGAACGCCCGCTTCATCACTTCAGGCGGCATGCCCGCCCCGGTATCCGAGACACTTATGCAGACGTGGTCGCCGGGAAGCAGCCGCTTGCTTGGGTCGGGGTCGGACGGATCGTGGCGGCCGTTCGAGGTCACGACGCTGAGCATGCCACCCTCGGGCATCGCATCCCGCGCGTTGATGACGAGGTTGAGGATGGCGTTCTCGAGCTGGTGCGGGTCGCACAGCGTCGGCCAGAGGCCGGGCTCCGGCTCGACGCGCAGTTCGATGGCCTCTCTTGTGGTTCGGCGCAGGAGGTCGGACATGCCCTCGATCAGCGCATTCACGTCCGTCGGCTTTGGGTCGAGCGGCTGGCGTCGGGCGAAGGCCAGGAGGCGATGGGTCAGCGCCGCGGCGCGGTTGGCCGAGGCCATCGCGGTCTCGATGTAGCGTTGCAGTTTCTCGGTCCGGCCCTGCGCGATGCGGCTCTGCATCAAGTCCAGCGAGCCGACGATGCCGGTGAGAAGATTGTTGAAGTCGTGCGCGATGCCGCCGGTGAGCTGGCCAACCGCCTCCATCTTCTGCGACTGGCGCAGGTCCTCGCTCATGCGCTCGCGCTCGGCGGCCTCGGTCTTCAGGCGCTCGTTCGCCTGCGCGAGTTCCGCGGTCCGGGCCGCGACCTGGTCCTCCAACGTGGCGCCCGCTTCCCGTAGTTGCCCGGCCTGCGCCTCCAGTTCGGCGTAGAGGGCGACCACGCCCCGGTTGGTCTCGGCAAGCTCCGCGTTGAGGCGGCGGGCCTCCTCCTCCCGCTCCGTGAGCTCTGCGAGGCTGGTGAGCAGCTCGCGGTTCTGCTCGCGCAACGCGGCCTGCGGCTCCTCGCTCCACCCGCGCATGGCCTGCGCAAGAGCAGCGACCGCGGGTCCGTTAAGGGGCAATCGTCCGACCGGCAGGTCCTTTCCCAAGGTGATTACGGTACCGGCGCTCGGGTCCGTGACCACGTCGAAATGGTCCATGAGCCGCCGCGAACCGGTGATGCCGATGCCGAGGCCGGTGGCGGAGCGGTAGCTGCCCTCCAGGATCGCGTGAAGCTCGGCGATGCCGGGTCCCTGGTCGACGACGCGCATGACCAGAAACTGACGAACACCGGCGGCGCCGACGCCGAACTCGATGCGACCGCCGCCGGCATAGTCGTGGGCGTTGCGGGCGATCTCGGAGACGGCAGTGGCGATCCGGGTCTGGTTCGCCGGGCTGAAGCCGAGTTGCCCGGCAACGCGCCGCGCGCGTTGTCGCACGGTGAAGATGTCCTCCTCCTGCGCGACCAGCATCGTGACGAGCGGCCACCTCATGGGGTGGGCTCACGGACGACCACGACCGTGGTGTCATCGCGTCCGCGGGCGAAGTCGCGGTAGATCACCGCTGCGATGAGGCTCGGATGGGCGGCGAGGAGGCCTGGATAGCTGTCGAGCGTCCAACTCGTGCCGATGCCGTCCGAGCACATCACCAGGAGGCTGCGCGGCGTGAAGGGCTGCTCGAACTCCTGGATGCGCCTTGCGACGACTCCGGCGGTCCCAGGCAGCGAGACGAGCCGCTTGATCACGCCGTTCGTGATCACTGCGCCGGTGACGTTGCCGATGCCGACGAAGACCAGCATGCCGCGCCTGGGCTCGTAGCGGGCCACGGACACGGCCCCGCCGCGGGTGTGGCCGAGACCGGCATGGACGGCCGCGAGGATACGGCCCGGCGCTTCCCGCTCGTGCTTGCGAAAGACGCGTACGGCCGCCTCGGACGCCTGTGCGGCCAGGGGCCCGTGCCCGAGCCCGTCCGCGACGAGCGCGGTCCATCCACCATCGTGCGGGCGGATGCAGTAGGCGTCCCCGTTCACGACCTCGCCGCGCAATGGCACGGCGACCGCACCGAAGCGAGGGATGGGAGACAGCTCCGAGGCCGATGCCTTGCTCGTCGTGCCGGAGACCCGAGCGAGCACGGCGAGACCTCGCCCGGGCCATGCGGCGATGTCGAAAGCCAGCGATTGACGTCTGACCGCCCCGAGGCCCGTGCCGGGGCTACCCCCGGTCGAATGCCCGTCGCGGAGTGCGTCGGCGAGGTTGACGACCCCCGGTCCCCGGTCGAGGGCGATGATCTCGACACCCGTGCCGGTCTCGTCCTCGAAGGTCCCGAGCAGGACCTCGCCGTTCGTCCCGTACTTGACGAGGTTCGTTGCGAGCTCCGTCGCGACGATGGCGACGCGGCCGGCGGCCGTCTCGTCGAAGCCGAGCGTCTGCGCGACGCCGTTCGCCCGACGCCTGGCGTCCGCGACCTGGCTCGCCTCTGTCACCGGGACACTGATCATGGTCACTTCCAACGCGCGATGGTCACGCGGGTCCCGATGCCGACGGTCGATTCGATATGGAACTCGTTGGAGAGCCGCTTGGCACCGCCTAGTCCGAGACCGAGGCCACCCCCGGTCGTGTAATGGTCGGTCAGCGCCTTCTCGATGTCCGCGATGCCTGGGCCCTCGTCCTCGAAGGTGAGGCGCAGGCCGCGTCGGCGCCCCTCCTGCAGGAGCTCGCAGCGTGCCTCGCCGCCGCCGCCGTAATCCAGGGTGTTGCGGGCAAGCTCGCTCGCCGCGGTGACGATCTTGGTTTGGTCAACGAGGCCGAAGCCCGCCTCCAAGGCCAGGCTCCGAACCACCTGGCGAACCCGCACCACATCGTCGCCGGAGCGTATCGGCAGGCGCTCAGTCCTCGTCGTGGCCACGGGCACTCCCAGGGCCTTGGGCGTCCTCCTCGTCGAGCCGGGCCCGGATCATCGCCATCCCGCGCTCGACGTTCAGGGCCGTCTTGATGCCGGTCAGCGTCAGGCCGAGCTCGACCAGCGTGATGGCAACGGCTGGCCGCATCCCCACGACCACGGTCTCCGCATCGAGGACCCGCGACACCGCGGCGATGTTGTCGAGCATCCGGCCGATGAAAGAGTCGACGATCTCCAGGGCGGAGATCTCGATGAGCACGCCACGCGCGCCGGTGCGCGCGATCATCGCGGTGAGGTCCTCCTCCAGGGCCACCGCGAGTCGGTCGTGCATATCGACCTGGATGGTGACAATGAGCGCGCCACCGAGCTTGAGGATCGGAATGCGCTCCATGGCCTTACCGCCGGGCGTCGTCGAGGGCGGCGGGCGCCTTGCGCACGACGACGCGCCCGGTCCGGCGCAAGGCCAGGCCGAAGGCGTCGGCCAGCGTCGCCTTCGAGACGACGTTCAACTCCACGCCGAGGTGGACCATAGTCTGGGCGATCTGGGGCCGGATGCCGGAGACGATGCAGTCGGCGCCCATGAGGCGGGCGGCGGCGATAGCCTTGAGCAGGTGCTGCGCCACCAGCGTGTCGACGGTGGGAACCCCGGTAATGTCGATGATGGCGATCTCCGCCTCCTCGTCGACGATGGCCTGGAGCAGGTTCTCCATGACGACGCCGGTGCGGGCGCTGTCGAGGGTGCCGATCAGGGGCAGGGCGAGGATGCCGTCCCAGAGGCGCACGACCGGCGTCGAGAGCTCGGCGATCTCCTCACCCTGCCTTCCGATCACCTCCTCGCGGCTCTGGAGGAACACCTCCATCGTGAGCAGCCCGAGTTGGTCGAGCACCTTGCTCGCGGACCAGGTCCCGGCCGCAACCTGCGAGGCGTCCTGACCGGAAACTCGGCCCAGGGCGTCGAAGATCGGCTCCTTGAGGGAGAGAACGAAGTTGGCGGTGTCGGTCGGGGTGAAGCCTTGGATGGCGCGCGAGCGGGAGATGTTGGCAAGCGTGTCGTGTAGGGTGCCGTAGGCATCCGCGGTCTCATCCGTTCCGGCGGAGCCGAGGGCGTCACGAAACTGCGCAAGCACCGACTTGGCCTGGGTTTCGAGTTCCGCCTCGCGGATGCGGCCGGAGCGCAGAGAACCGTTCGCCTTCAACAGGCCGAGCCACCCGTCGAGGATAGCGCGCTCCTCTCTGGTGACCGTCTCGATAAGGACCTTGGTACCATCGGTCGCCATCAGGTCCTCACCGTTCGATCGTGTTTCCTTCTCCCAGCGTCTAGCTCACTCGGACGGGCCGCGATAGCCGTCGGCGACGAAGGCCTCGACCCATAGGAGCTGTCGAGCCTGGGTGGCCTCACGGATCGCCTGCCCGTCGACCTGCCCTCCGGTCCCGGACGGTCGGGAAGCGGCAGCCGGACATGTGGGCCGCTCCTTGGCCTCAACAGGCCCGCAATCGCCTGCGAGGGCGTACTACAGTCCTAACGTGCGGAGCCGACCGCCAGTTCGCCGTCCGGTGCCGCTACTACGCTCGCGAGATCTACGGCGAGGCTCTCGATCTCGCGGCAGACCTCGACGTGGTGATCCGCCCTCACTGGCTGATGCACGCGCCCTGTCTCATCGGAGCCAGCCATCGGCGCAGAGCCCCCATCACGACACGCTGGTGTCAGAAGGTAAGGCCCGTACTTAAGCTCGCCGACTGCTGACTTGCCTTCAGCTCGGCTGCCGCCCCGGTCGACGTCCGTCGTTCACATCGACGCGCACGAAGCGCCCTGACCCGTCTGGACGCGGAGCGCACTTGGAAACAGAAATGACACAAAGCTGCACGGGATGGACGGACTTGCCATCGGCCGCGCTCGGCAGCAGCTACTCGCCGACTGCCAGGAGCAGATTGACCGGATCGACCACAATCTGCGCGTGATCGCCAATGCCGACCGAACCTAAAGGCCAGAGGCTTTCCGCCGAAGCGGTCGGCACTAAATTGCCTTGTACAACTTCTTCAAGCTGCACAAGACGCATCGGATGAGCCTGGCCGTGGCGGCTCCCGCACCGGAAAAGTTTGGGGCCTGTAAGCAGGGGCTCGTCAAGCAAGTCTAAGCATTGCGCGATCAACCTTCAGTCTGTCCATTAGCATATAGGCTCGGTCGGTTGACAGATGATATTTCTCTGCGAGTCCTCTAATCACGGCTGCAATTTCCATGGGACTGCCCTTTTCAACCCGAAGTGCTTCGGTCAGCGATTCAGCTGCTGTCATCATTCGAAGCTGATGCTTGATAACTGAAACCGGGGGCAGAGGCAGCTTGCGTCCAAAACGTGAAGACACAGACATACCAATCCTCCATGATTTATCCGAAACTCAAAAATTATTGCTGGCAATCATGTAAACAAATAACCTGGAGTATGGCGCTGCAATCCGTCGTTAAAATTGTCGCCTATTACAAACACTCGGCAAAAATAAAGGTTGCTTTCCGTTTGAACGGACGTTCAGCGCCGACCTCGATCGCCTCACTTTCAGGCGGAGACACTGCCGGAAAGCATCATGCGCCCACGTGGAGGCCCTCCGGGGTGCGGTAGGCAGCGGAGACGAGAGCGGCGAGCTGGTGCTTCACGATAATCACACGGCCAAGCTACACCTAGGATATCGTGTTGGGCAAAGCCCTTCGCCCTCGTGCCGTACACCAACGGGATCGGCTTCAAAGCCACGGTTGGCTTCTTCACCGGCCTTGCGACCCCAGCTCACTCGAAACGTCCAAAACGACCATTCTCGATGCGTTTCGAGCGAGCTAGGTTGCAAGGCCGATAAGGAAATGAAGTTGCGGCTATGAAGCCGATCCCGCTGATAGCTTCTCAATCAGCAACCATCGTGACCGCCGATCATTGACCCTGCAGCGCTCGGCATCGCCGAGCGGGACCTTGGGAGCCGCGACGGCATGTCTGTCACCCCGATTACCGCCGAGCATATCAACATCAACGACCGTATCGCGCGGGAAGCCTGGATGGCACACTTCGGTGTGACCGAGAAGCGCCTGCGCAAGGCCGTGCGAATGGTCTGCTCGCGCGCGACAACCGTGGCCGCCTACCTCGGCCAGCCCAGGCCCTGAGACCAAAATGATGCAGGCGCCCCTCCAAAACCATCAGGTCGGAGTGCTTGTCGTCGAGGATGAACCGATCTTGCTAATGGAAACGGTGGACGTGTTCACCGAAGCGAACATGATCGTGTTCGAGGCACGGCACGCGGACGAAGCAATGGCGATCCTGTCCACCCGGGATGATATCCGGGTCGTGATCACCGACCTCGACATGCCTCTCGGGGGCATGGGTGGCCATGAATTACTGCGTAGCGTCACCGCACGCTGGCCAAAGATCGGTGTTGTCGTTCTCTCCGGCGCCGACCGGCCGAGTTTGGGCCAACTCCCGAGCGGAGTGCAGTTCAGGAGCAAGCCCTGCCGTGGATCTGAACTCGTCAGCGCAGTCTATGCAATCGTCTCGCGACAGACCGGCAGCATTTGACTATATGAGCAAGGCAGCCGTCCGGCGTTGGAAGCCTTTCCGGTCTTGCTGACCATGTAAAAGCCACAGATGATTGGATCTGTTGGCATGCCAAAATCAAATATATGCGCTTGCCAAACTCTAATTTACAATCAATAAATCAAGATGATACTTCCGGCTGTGCCGTTTAAGGCACCGTGACAGAGTGTTGGTCGGCGCCCCATTAAGGAGCGTTCAGGAAATCAGCCAAGCGAGGGCCAGTGTCATGCTGAGAAACATTGTATAGGTCGCGAGGACGGCAATAACCTCGCGATGCTTCAGGACAACGGTACGAAAAGCGAAGAGCATCGGAGCCCTTTGTGACGGCTGAAGCCTTAAGCTTCCGGTACGTTCGACGGCAAGCGCCTAAGCTGCTCACCAAGGGCGTACAGGTGAGCCTCCAGGCAAGGGATGGAGGATCGCTCGCGCCTTGCAGCTTCCCGCGAGACGCCTGGGTTCGCCATTACATCGGCGGCCAAGCGCAGGGACGCCTGCATAGTGGCAATGTCGCGCTCAACGCTCTCGCGCTTTGTCATGGCTTTTCCTCGCAATTATGGACGGTCGGCTGCGGCCGAAATGTCGTTACCGTCTGGACTTGTCTGAAAGCGAGCGATGCGGCGACCATCAAGAAACCAGTTGCCGCATCGCATCAGACACGCGAAAGCCAACGAACTACCGGCAATTCTCGCGCCTCGTGCTTCAGCCGCGTTTGGTCTGACGCAGAGCAGAGAGGGATCCGAAAGCTCCTCCAGCCAGACTGAGCACCCCTGCCAAGCCGACAGCGATTGGCGAGATCGGGCCAGCTTGAGCGGGCCATAGTGACGTGAGCAAACCCAGTACCAGGGCGCCGCAGCAGAGACCGCCGAGCATCGAAACAACGAAGCGGCGCTGGATCAGGTTCGTTTTCATCTATGGTATGTAGCGCACGAAAAATAATAATCGCCCCTGCGCAGGCATTTTTGATTTGACGCGATGTAATTCCGTTGACGAACGGGCGGGCCTTCGATCGGCCAAAGCTTTCCAGCAGCCCTCGCCTACAACCCGACAAGGTTGCCCGTGCCAGCCTCCCTAACGTTGACCTAACGGTTCACCGAGTTCCGCTTGTTGCCCACATGAACGAAGGCGACAGAGATCCTTCTACGGCTCGCAGCCAAGTTTGCGACAAGCCCATGCGGATCACGCCCTAGTTCAGCCCGGCACTGTTTCCGGTCTTTCGCCCAGTCCCGGCATTGTGCAATGCGATCAGAGACCTAGATCGGGACCCCGACCCTTCGAGTCGTCCGCTGCTAAATAAATCATCCCCAAATTGACCCGACGGGCTTGAAATAAAATTCAAAATATCGACTTAGGTGCTGTGCAACAGGCGCAGAAGCGCGGTTTGCCAAATGAGATTAGGTGAGTTTTTTCTTAGGTATAATTGCCTTGGGCTCACTGTCTATAGGGAAGGAAGCCACAATGACCGTCAATCCGAATTCCAACCAGACCAAGCATGCCGAGCAGAGCGACAAGGCTACCGACACGGCCAAGGCAAACATCGATAGGACCGCTGAGAAGGGTAAGCAGTTCGCCGAGGCCACGCGTGACGGTGTGAACAGAATGACTGATCTGCGCGAGCAGACCAGCGAGAACGCCAAGCAGATTGTGCAGCGGAGCGTCGAGACGGCTTCGCAGCAAGCGCGCGAGGCCACGGAGCATTTCAATAAGACGCTTGGTTTCACCGGTGAGGACAGTGAGCTCCTCGCTCGCCAGTCTAAGCAGAATATGGAAGCGGTCACACGCTGCGGCACGGTTCTGACGCAAGCCTTCCAAGATGCCTCGCGCCATTGGTTTGAACTTGGTCAGCGTCAGTGGCAGCGCAACCTCGACGGGGTGAACAAACTGACTCGGGCCCAATCTGTCCAGGAGTTTGCAACGATCCAGAGCGAGCTAGCCCGCGAGAGCCTGCAGCACATCGTTCAGGACAGCCGGGTCATTAGTGAGACCTCGGCGCGCGCCGTTGAAGAGGCCGGCAAGGCTTTCGCCAGCGTTGCGCAGGCTCCGACGCTCGTGCGCTGAGGCGCAAGGCACCCGAACCCGAGTCACGATCTCGGGTTTCGCCTTGAGCTAAGGGGAGCGGTCGCTTCGGCCGCTCCTTCTCATTTTCTCAGTCGTACGGGCTCCGGCTCATCGTGGCGCGGAGCACGCCATGTACAACCCGTTTGCCGTGGCCCTGCTGGCTCTAGGTCGCGGACTCATAAAGCTCGCAGCCAGACCCGCAGGGCTGCAAGCTTGACGCTGGCCAGGAAGTTATCGGGATCCTTGTCGTAGCGCGTAACAACAGCTCGGAAGTGTTTGATCTTGCTGAAGAAGCGCTCCACGAGGTTGCGGTACTTGTACAAGAACGGGCTGAAGGCCAGCACCTGTTTGCGGTGGGGCATCGGCTTCACGTTTGCCCATGCACCTTGCTCGGCCATCCGGGTCCGCAGCGCGTCGCTGTCGTAGGCTCGGTCACCCAGCAGGATCTGACCGGCACTCAACCCGCCCAGCATGTCGGCGGCCGAACGCCCGTCATGCGCTAGGCCTTCCGTGATCTTCAGCGCCACGGGACGACCTTCGGCATCCACCAGCGCGTGGATCTTGCTCGTCAGGCCGCCGCGCGAGCGACCCATGCCACCGGATCCGCCCTCTTGTTTTGGGCGCAGGCTGCATGCTGATGCACCCGCACGCTCGTGGCGTCGATCATCTGCAGGTCGCCGTCGTAAGCCTTTGACACCGCGTCCAGAAGCTGGTCCCAGATGCCACGCTTGCGCCAGCGCCGGAAGCGGTTGCCGCAGGTCGTGTAGGGACCGTAGCGCGCCGGGATATCAGCCCAGGGTGCGCCCGTGCGCAGCCGCCAGAAGATCCCCCGTTCAGAACCCGCCGGTCGTCCACGCGCTCCTTGCCGCGCACGTCCGTCGGCAACAGCGGCTCGATCACCGCCCACTCCGCATCTGTCAGGTCAAACCGCGCCATCCAGGCCCCTCCTGCTCAGAGGGCTAACGATGCCGCGGCTCAACCGTGCCAGCCATTATGGGTTCGCGACCTAGAGGCTCAAAGGGTTGTCGAACTTCGGCCCATGAAGCTCGCCCGGGGCGGCTCTGCGGGCTGCGCTGAGGCCCAGCAGATGGTACGTGAGAAAGTCAGCGCCTTCATCGAGGCCTCCGGCCTGCTGATGACAGGCGGCTCCTGTGATGCCGTGGTCGCGCGCTACCACAAGCATGTGGCTGTCAACGCCCGGCGGCTGACGGCGACCTAGACGCTCAGCACAAGCATGGCCATTGGCTGTTTGTGGTCGCAGCCATGCCGATCCGGTGCGAGCACCGCTTCCTCTACCCGACCGACTGGCCGCAGCTCTCGGCGATGATCCGCTTCGGTCGCGCTCGAGGGCTATGTGAGGGATGCGGGCGTCCCGACGGACGCATCGTCGCAATCTCCGCAACGGGCGATGGTGGGCCGCCGATGCCCGTTTCTGGCGAAATGGCCGAGGCAAGCCGGTGCGCTCGACGTATTGGCATCGACCCGCACGACACGAGTGGTGCTGTCTGCCGCTCACCGCAATCACAATACGACAGACAACACCGACGCCAAGCTCGCCGCATTCTGCCTGCGTTGCTACAGCCTCGGCATTCAAGGACCTGAGCGTGGCGGGCGTTGAGGTCGATGCGGATGACCGCATCCTCTATAACAATACGGCGGGCGCCCTGTCCTACGATGCCCACGGCAGCGGTGCGAAGGCGGCGTTGCAATTCGCGACCGCCGACACGACGGTGGCGCTGACCTGCCCTTGCCCCCTGGCCAGCCCTCCTTCTGAAGCTAGGGTCCGTCGATGAGGAGACGGACGATGAAGAAGAGCGGTTCAGCGAGAAGCAGATCATCGGCATCCTGAAGGAGCAGCAAACCGGGCTGCCGGTGGCCGAGATCTGCCGCCGCCACGGCATCAGCGACGCGACGTTCTACACGTGGCGCTCGCGCTTCGGCGGCATGGAGGTCTCAGACGCGCGCCGTCTGAAAGCGCTCGATGAGGAGAATCGTAAGCTCAAGAAGCTCCTGGCCGAGGCGATGCTCGACGTGGCGACGCTGCGTGAGGCTTTGGGAAAAAACTTCTGACGCCCGGCGCACGGAGAATAGCCGTGAGCTGGGCCATCGCGGAGAAGGGCTATTCCCAGCGTCGCGCCTGCGGGCTGATCGGCCTGGAGCCGAAGATGTACCGCTACGCCTCGACGAGAGGTGACGATGCGGCTGTGCGGGTACGCCTGCGCAGCCTGGCCGGCGAGCGCCGTCGCTTCGGCTACCGGCGTCTGCTCATTCTGTTGCGGCGGGAGGGCCTCACGCTGAACCACAAGAAGCTGTTCCGCCTCTATCGGGAGGAGCGGCTGTCGGTGCGCAGGCGGGGTGGACGCAAACGAGCCCTTGGCACGCGAGCGCCGGCCGCCGTGCCACAGGAGCCGAACCAGCGCTGGAGCCTCGACTTCGTCTCCGACACGCTCGACGATGGACGGCGCTTCCGCATTCTGGTCGTGGTCGACGACTGCACGCGGGAGTGTCTCGCGCTAGTGGTCGACACATCGCTGTCCGGCCAGCGCGTCGCGCGTGAACTCGACCGGATCATCGCGGGCCGGGGCAAGCCGCTGATGATCGTCTCGGACAACGGCACCGAGTTGACCTCGCACGCCATCCTGCGCTGGCAGGAAGAGCGTGCGGTCGAGTGGCACTACATCGCGCCTGGCAAGCCGCACCAGAACGGCTTCGTTGAAAGCTTGAACGGGCGCTTGCGCGACGAGTGCCTGAACGAGCACCTGTTCCGGAGCCTGCCGGCGGCCCGGACCCTCATCGAGGCGTGGCGGGTGGACTACAACACCTGCCGCCCTCACACGAGCCTCGGCGGGCTCACCCCGAACGCGTTTGCAAACCGGTCCAACCAGGACCAGAACCTGAACGGACTCTGGTTATGAACGGGGGCAAATAGGGGGCAAGATCAGAGGCTCGACGGCATCTCGGGCTTGTGATCCTCGCCCAGAGTTTGGTCGGAAGGACGCGAGCCTACGATTCGATTTTTTGCGGGGTTCTCGTCGGGCGCGACGCGCCTCCCTCGTTTTGCCTCGATAGAGATAAGGACGGATGAATGGCAGAGTTCCGACCCGGTAGAGCCGCTGCAAGGTGGAACGGAACACCCAGTGCCACCCGGCGCTTGCCTCTCGGGCAGTATGGCGGAGGCAGCGATGAAGGTTTTTCGAGTCAGGCAGCGCAGTACGGACGCTGTGCTGTGGGTGGGCTCGGCCCACAATGAGGTTGGGGCGCTCGACGCTATGGCGCATGAGGCTGGATACTATGACTACTCGGACTTGCCCGACGAAGTCCGGCACGGCGGCCTCATGGTCGAAGCTGTTAAGCTCAAGGTTCAGCCCATGAGCATAAGTGACAGCTGAGGCAAGGCAGCCTTTACAGAGTTCTGTAGGGTCGTGTGATCAATGTGGCAGGTACAAGCTCACGTTCTAGAGAACGGATGAGTTGCCGAGAGCGACACCACTCGCCACATAAAAAAGCCCGTCAGGACACCAATGCCTTGCCGCTCACCAGCCTGTTGCCGCCGATTGCTGCTGCTACGGTCCTTAACGCGTTCCTGTTCGCACTTGCGTGGAGGGCGGTTCAGAGAGAGCGCGGCAGTGGTCGGCAGTCTTGGCTCTTATCTTCTGGGCTGATGTTTTATGGCGCACTATCAATGAGCGGGTTTTATATTATAAGAGGGCAATCGCTAGAATCATACACCGAAGTATTCTTTGTTGCGGCTGTCGGAGAAGCTTTCGGTGGCGGAATCGCCTATGCAATTCTCAATGCCTTCATGTTCATGCGCGGGCAGAGCATCGAACATCGGGTAGTCCCTATCTTCGCGGCTATCTTCCTGATTGGCATCCTTGTCGCCGTCGCTCTTTCATAGCTGCGACAGATTGAATAGCTCGGGTAAAATCGCCTTGCAGCGCCCTCTACCCACGCAACCGCAAAAGTGGTCAGCGTCTCTTGCTGATTGGAAGATAGTGCTCCATTTGATCGCGCGGCGCTTTTACTTCTGCACCGCGGCCTTCGAAGAAGTTTCAAGCTTAGCACCTGCGACGCATTGAAGCATAAACGTGGGCCGCAAATCCGATCCAAGCTTGTCGTAGTCCGCCTTGTCCACGCATTGCTTTTGCCAGCGAGCCTCATCGAAGGATGTGCGAGTTGCGGCAGAGTCCTCCTGAGCGATCGCGGTTGATGCACACGCTGCTATGGCAAGCAGGAAAACAGAACATTTGATGGTCATCATTTCCGCCAATAGTTTCCGCCTCATCAATGAAATTCGTTAGATAAGGCATTGGTTCAAACACCCCATTTTAGCATCGCATTTGACGAATTGAATGGTCGAGGCTTGAGATTGCCGAAATCCGGGCAAAGGAATGCCTGGACGGCCACGCCTCTCTGCCAAGTTGGCTGGTTCACGCTGCGCGTCAGCCTTCGCGGTCCCGGAGTGACGCCCTGGGACGAGGATACCCGGACGCTGGTAGACTTGTCGCAGCCGTGACCTGACCGGTATTTTGGACCGAGCCGAGTGAGAGGCTACTGCATGGCCGCTGCCATGGGTAGCCGGAAGGCCAGATCGGGGAAGCTAACAGG